>NZ_DOPT01000004.1:0-38369 GCF_003512625.1 Herpetosiphon sp.
ACAGGGTTCGCCAGCACTATCATTTGTATGGTGATATTTTGAGCGATTTGTGCGCTGGCATGGTTGGCGGCCTTGGGGTTGCCCCAGGTGGCAACATCGGCGAACATGGCGCAGTTTTTGAAGCAACCCACGGCTCAGCTCCAAAATACAAAAATCTCAACAAAGTCAACCCAACTGCCTTGATCCTCTCAGGCGAGTTGATGTTGCGCCACTTGGGCGAAATCGAAGCCGCTGATCGGCTCAATGCAGCGGTGGCAACCGTGATTGCTGAAGGTAAGGATGTAACCTACGACCTAAAGGATGATCGCAACGATCCAAGCGCGGTTGGGACTGCCGAAATGGCTGATGCCATTATTGCTAAATTACAAGCCTAATTGGGCTATCACTGGCGATCAGTCTTACCTGATCGCCAGCTATCCCCATATTTAGAGACTATACCCAAGAATTAATCCAGCTTCATGGTACACTTCATCTCAGCCGACTGTACACGAAATGGTAGGTAGATGTGCCGTGGGATGATCCACTGTTTGGCATTCTAGAACGTATATGACACAATCAACATGGCCAGCAACATCAGAATTACCTGCTATCCCCAAGGTGCGAATCTTGGGCGAAATTGGACGGGGCTTACATAGCACTGTCTATCGTTGTGTGCGCGATGGGCAAACCTATGCCTTGAAAATTCCCCGCCTCAATGGCAATCAATCGCCAACTATGGCAGCGGCAGCATTTCGGCGCGAAGCCAGTGCCCTCGCCTTGGTACGCCACCCCAGTTTGCCCGAGGTAATCGAGGTCGATCACTACAACGAAATGCCCTATATCATTATGGAGTTGGTTCAAGGCCAAACGCTGCTCGATTTGGTGGCGCTTGGGCCATTACCTGAAAGTTTAGTCATTCGGCTGATCAAAGATTTAGCTAGTGCTTTGGCCGCCGTGCATCGCCAAGGAATTACCCACCGCGATATTCAGCCGCGCAATATGTTGATGCAGCCCTCAGGCAACATTAAATTAATTGATTTTGGTTTTGCCAGCCACAATAGCCTCGACCCTGAGCAAACTCACGTGCTGGGCACGCTGCGCTATAGTTCGCCCGAACAAACTGGCTATCTCAAACGCAATGTCGATGCCCGCTCCGATCTGTATGCTTTTGGCGCAGTCTTGTTTGAATGTTTGGTTGGCGTACCGCCTTTCAATGCCTCAAATATTACCGATTTGATCCGCCAACATGCCGTTGTGCTCGCCCCCGATGTACGTTCGATGGCTCCGCATGTCTCGCCAGCCCTCGCCGAAATCGTCGCTCGCCTGCTGGCCAAAGATCCTGACGATCGTTATCAAACGGCTGAGGGCTTGCTCTCGGATATTAATCAAATTGATAGCTTAAATCTCATGCTCGCCGCTGGTCGCCCAATTCGGCTTGGAGCCGATGACCTCTGGACTGGAGCGCTCTACGATAATGATTTGATTGGGCGTGATGCCGAGTTGGCAATCTTACGTCAAGGCTGGAATAGCGCTCGCCAAGGCCATGGCAGCGTCATCGCCATCAAAGGCGCGATGGGTTTAGGCAAAAGCCAATTAGGCCGCGAAATGCTGCACCGAGCACGGTCGCTTGGTGGTTTGACCTTTGGCTCAACCTGCGTCAAAGATTCAGCCCTACCCTACAGTGCCTTGCGCAGCCCATTTGAGCAATATGTGCATTATTTGGAATTGATGCCCGAAAGCCAGCGCCGCCATGCCGAGGAGCAACTACGCCAGTTCGTACAAGGCTACCAAGAGCTGATGTTGCGTACATTTCCATGTTTACAGCCAATTTTTTCCCACACCAAACAACCTGAATTGGTGACCGATTACGAGCGTTTTAATACGATTTTGGCTGATCTGCTGCTTTGGATGACCCGCGTGCATCCCGCTGCTGTCTGGTTTATCGACGATCTGCAAGCAATCGATGATGCTAGTTTTAGCGTCATCCGCCGGATTATCGGGCGCATTCAGCAAGTTCCGCTATTTTTAATTATTTCTTTAAATGATAGCGTTGATAGCCAGCAAATCTACGAGCGGCTCACGCTTAATCAGCCAATTCCTATCCAAGAGATTTTGCTGCATCCCCTGACCGATCAGGCTGCCACCCAATTTATCACCAGCTATTTGGGTGGATACAACGTCGATCAGCAAATTATCAACGAGATTGTCGCTCGCAGTGTTGGCAGTCCCTTTGCCTTGCGCGAATATATCCAAACCTTGTTGGATACTGGCATGCTGCGTTTGGTCAACACGTGCTGGATGATCGACGACCAAAGTTTGACAAAATTGGCGTTACCTTCGCATGTAGTGCGCTTGGTGCTCAGTCGAATCGATGAACTAAGCCCCAAAGTGCGGGCAATTCTCGAATTAGCGGCAGTGCTGGGCTTTCAATTTCGGCGTAATAGCCTACTTGCGCTATGGCAGGGCGAACCAAGCGAAGTCTACGAGGCCTTAACCATTGGCGGACGCAGCCATTTAATCGAGCGCAGCGCTTCGGGCCATTATCATTTTGCCCACCAAAATATCTATCAAGTTTTTCTCGAAGGCATTACGCCTGAGCAACAGCAACAACTCCATGCCCAAATTGCCAAAAATCTTGATCACGAGCAGCTTGAGCCAGAAGCCATGTATCAATTGGCCTATCACTATGCCCGCGCTAAAAGCAGCGACCCAACATTTTTGGCTCGCGGCTTTACAATTTTGAGTAATGCTGGGCAGGTGGCGCTGGAGAATTATGCCTACGATGAGGCTTATCATTTTTTCGAGCAGGCCTACCAAATTGCCCAAGGTCAATCATTGCCATTTCAAGCGCAGCAGCATGCCCAATTTGCCCAACTCTGTCTACGCTTGGGCCAAAATCAAACGGCCTTGGCGCATTTACAAGCAGCACTCGAACAAACCAGCGAACCGGATCATCAGGCGCGGTTGCTCACGGCGATTGCCCATATTCACGCTTGGCAACAACAACCACGCGACATTTGGCGCTACTTCGACCAAGCATTTGAGGCATTAAACGAACCAGCCTTAGATCGCTCGTTGATTGGATTATTGAGTGATATTGGACGCTCACTTGGACGCTTGCTCAAAAGTAGTGTGCCATGGTTGCAACCAAGCTCGCCCCAGCAGCAGCAACGGATCATCATTTTGCTGGAAATTTATGATACGGTAGGAATGTATGCCTACCTGAATAGCCAAATGTTGTTGTTAGTCAGCCTCTTTTTGCGCTCGTTGGTTTGGGCACGCCGTGGGCGCACTCGTCCGGCCCGTGTGCGAGCATTGAGCAACTATGCCAGCATGTGGGCAATGGTTGGTCAGCGCCATTTAGCCAAACGCGCCTTGAATAAAGCCAAAACTATCGCCACTACCCCGACTGCTGATCGCATGTTACAAGCGCGAGTTGCCTTGTACGAAGGCTTTATTAGCCATATCATTGGCGATGAAGTGCAGGCTGAACGGCTTTTACGTACAACATTACGTCAATATGCAACGACAATCGATTCGCTGGCCTATGGCCATGCCACCGCTGATAGTGTGCTCTTGCTCTTTTTACGAGGCCATGTGCTGGAAGCATGGCAATTGGTTCAAGAAACCTTTGAGCGCTTCGAGCAACATAATCATCGCAATGAACAAACCTGGTTTTTAGAATTATGGGCTGCGCCCTTGCTGATTACGCTTGGTTCGACTGCTGAAGCCCAACGCTACCCGGTGCCCGACATCAAAGAGCGTCAACAATGGCTCTTGGCTTGGAAAAATCTAGCCGATGCCTCGCAGATGATCGTTAACCTTGAGCAGGGCGATCCAGGCCAGCAAAACGATCAATTATTGCGCCATTTTAATCAGCAACATCGCAATAATCCGCGGTTTATGCCGTTTCATTCGCGTTATATGTACATTTTGCAGGGCTATATCCGCATCGCTCAGTTTTTACAACAGCGCAAACGGGTAACTGCTCGCCGCTTACGGATTGCCGCACGCCAAGCCTTGTTGGTTGCGACAACCCCAATTTTGCGCGGCCATGCTTTAGTTATTTTTGCGGCAGCGCATGGCTTTGATGGCCGCTTTGCCCAAGCCCTAGAGTTGCTGGGGCAGGCTGAGCAATTAGCCCACTTGCACGATGCGCCATGGATTTTATATGAAGCCCATCGGATTCGGGCGCACCTTTTTGGCATGCAGCAGCAAATGGCCGCTGCTAAACGCGAAGCCAGTCGCGCTTACACAATTGCCTTTGATCATCAATGGGTTTTGCGCATGCGCAATATCGCCGTAGCGTTTCAGCTTGACGACCCAGAACGGCTCAATTCAACGACCAGCATTATCAGCGATGATGCGCTACGCCCCGATGATAGCCGCATGCAACGCTTGTTGGATGCGCTACTTTCGGTCAGCTTAGCGTGGGCACAAAGCTACGATCTCGATGAGCAAGCCCAGACTGCGCTCGATTCGGTAATTCGGATTTTGGGAGCAGAACGGGCATTTCTATTCCTACTCGAAAACGATGATTTACAGCTTCGTGCGGCGCGTGATGCCTCAAACAATCCAGTTAGCGAGACCTTGCAAGGCTATAGCCGCACGGTGCTAGAGCGAGTACGCATCACGCAAAAACCAGTGATTGTGACTGGAGCCGATGATGCATTAATTACCAGCAGCGAAAGTGTCACTGCTCACAACCTACGCAGCGTTTTGGCCGCGCCCTTGATGCTTGATGGGCGATTTTTAGGCGTGGTCTATCTCGATAATCGCTTGGCATGGGGCTTTTTCTCCAAGGAAGATGAAGTTATTCTGCGAGCGATCACCACCCATATTGCCCTAGGCTTAGAAAAATCGCGCACTACTCAGCTTGAAATTCACATTAATGCTGAACGTGAGCAACGCCGTTTGGCCGAACGCCTGCGCGTACTCTCAACCGTGTTGAATGCGACGCTTGATTTAGCCGATGTGCTCAGATATGTGCTGATTCAGCTCAACTCGTTGTTGCCCTACTATGGAGCCTGCATCGCCCTGCGCGAGGAAAATGAGCTTAAATTTGAGCAAGTTGAAAGCCCTAGCCCAACCTTATGGGTACGCGGCACAAAAATCTCAATTAATGATGACCCGCTGTTCAAGCAACTAGCGACGCTGCGCCAACCATTAATTATCAACGATATCACCCAAGATCCACGCTTCAAAGGCTATGGTGAGCATCCAGCCCGTTCATGGCTGGGGCTACCCTTGCTGGTACGTGGTGAAATCGTGGGCTTTTTGGCAATCGATCGCGATGAACCCCATGCAATTTCGGAGCATGAGGCCGAATTGGGCATGGTGTTTGCCTCACAGGCAGCAATCGCAATTGCCAATGCCCAATTATTTGGTCAAGTGCAACGCCTGGCAATCACCGATTCATTGACCCAAGTCAGCAATCGTCGTCATTTCTTTGAGTTGGCCGAACGCCAATGGATATTAACATGCAGCAGCGATCATCCACTTTCAGCGATGATGCTGGATGTTGATCACTTCAAGCGGGTCAATGATAGTTATGGCCACTCGGTTGGTGATTTAGTGTTGCGCACGGTTGCCGATCTTTGCCGCGCCAATTTACGGCCTTCGGACTTGCTTGGGCGCTATGGTGGCGAAGAATTTGCGATTTTGCTGCCTGATACCGATGTTTCAGCAGCATTGACGATTGCTGAACGCTTGCGGGTCGCAATCGCCAACCATGTGATTAACCATGAACAAGCCAGCATCAACCTAACGGTGAGCATTGGAGTGACAGGTTTGAGCAAAGATGATAACTCGGTTGCCAGCCTGCTAGATCGGGCCGATCGCGGCTTGTACATTGCCAAAGAAACCGGACGCGATCGGGTTACGATGGCCTAGGGCAGTATGCTACAATAGCCCAAGTTTGGTGCATTTGGAGGGTCTGATATGGTGCGTGATATGCTGCACAACTTGCGGCGCGTGCGCTTAGTTGAAGTCCAGTTGCTGATAACCGTGTTGCTGCTGTTTGCCGCTGGCTACATGATGGTATTTGCTACCGGCCAACGCCGTTTGGAAGCTGATGTTGGTTCGTTGCAATCGTTATTTAGTGTGCTCTGGCCATCATCGCTGCCGCTTTTGCTCTATCTGGTAGTGAGCGCTGGGCTTTCATATCGCAACCCCAATGCCGACCAAATTTTGCTGCCTTTGGTAGCAGTGCTTTCTGGTTTGGGCCTGCTATTTACGGCCCGGGTTGCCCCAACCCTCGATCCAGATATTTACGGTGATGTTGCCGCCAAACAATCGGCCTTTGTGACGGTTGGGGTGATTTTGCTGGTGCTGATGGTATTTGTCGATTGGGATCGTTGGATCTTTATTCGGCTCTTTCGCACTGGCATGATGGAATGGCTCAAAAACCACCGCTGGACTTGGATGCTGCTTGGGGTTGGCCTGATGATTTTAACCTTCATCATCGGGGTTGATCCGAATAATAGCGGAGTTAAAGTTTGGTTTCGCCTGCCTGGTGGCTTTCTGTTCCAGCCTGCTGAGCTACTTAAAATTATCTTGGTGGTCTTTTTGGCCTCATATCTAATCGAGCACCGTGAAGTCGTTAATCATGGCTATCGCTTAGGTCGCATCACCCTGCCACCCTTGCCCTATCTCGTGCCAATGGGTGGGATTTGGGCTTTGTGTATGGCCTTGATCGTCAAGCAAAGCGATTTGGGTGCAGCCTTGTTGCTATTTGGCATCTTCATTGCGATGTTGTATGTTGCTACGGGTAATGGCTGGTATGTTGGGGCCAGCTTTGGCGCATTCGGCATTGGCTCATATGTGATGTATCAATACATCGGCAAAGTGCAAGAGCGGGTGGCGATTTGGCTTGATCCTTGGTCAGACGCAGCAAACTTGGGCTATCAGATTGTGCAATCGCAATATGCGCTCTCGGCAGGTGGAGTAACGGGCAGTGGGCTTGGTTTGGGTGCGCCCCACTATGTTCCAGCTGTACACACCGACTTTGCCTATACCGGAATCGCCGAAGAATTGGGCTTGATGGGCACAATCGGGATCTTAATTGTCTATGTTTTGATGATTTATCGCGGCTATCACATTGCACTTTCAATTCCAGGGCGCTTTCGCGGCTTTGAGCAATTGTTGGCAGTCGGCTTAACCACGATTTTGGCAGTCCAAGCCTTAATCATCGTGGGCGGTAATTTGCGGGTAATTCCCTTGACCGGGATTACCTTGCCATTTATTTCCTATGGTGGTTCATCAGTGGTCATGAACTTTGTGATTGTTGGCTTGCTGTTGCGCATTTCGACCACAACTCAGAAACAAACCTAAGCGAGGCCACCATGAATTGGTTCGTTATTGGCATCGGGGCTGCAATTGCGCTCTGTTTGCTAACAATTATTGGTTTTTTTGGGGGCTATCGCTGGTGGCAAAACCTGCGTCCAGTTTGGCAATTGGGGTTGATGTTGTTGATTCCCAGTTTGCTGCTTAGCCTAACCCTGTTGCTAGCATGGTTTCTACCATGGCCAATCCAAGAAATCGGCAGTTTGGCAATTGGGGTAACCCTTGGTAGCGGAATCCTCCTAATTACAACCTCATATTTGGCGATGCAGATCTGGTGGGCCTTCCAACCTGACGAGCCTGCCACCTCAGCCGATTCTGATGAACAAACTTGATACAAATAATGACGCGCAGGCCTCAACTAAGCTTGCGCGTTCATTAGGTTGGACATTGGTGATTAAACTGCTGATCTCGCTGCATGTTGGGGTTGGCGATTTTTTGTTGCCCTTGTACGTTCAAGCGCTGGGTGGTTCGCCCCAGGTGATTGGCAATTTGGTGGGTTTGGGCGCGGCCTTTGGCGTATTTGCGCGGCTCAGCCTGAGTTGGCTTGCCGATCGTGGGATCATCGGGATTTTGCTGCGTTTGAGTTTGGCGGCCTTAGCGAGTGGCTTTGCAATTTGGAGCTTTGCTGATAGCAGTGTTTGGTTAATGCCTGGTCAAGCATTGCTCGCGATCGGGCGAGCAGGCTCGACTATCTGTTTAAGTTTGTTGATTGCCCAATTAACCAGCCAAGGTCAACGGGGTTCAGGCTATGGGCGGCTGACCATGGCCAGTTCATTGGCAACAATTGTTGGGGCGATCATCGCGGGCATTGGCTTTATTGGCTGGGATGCAGAAACTCGCCAGCAATTGCAACAATTCACTTGGCTGCAAACTAGCCTCAATTATTTACCCAATCCAATTCCCCGTGTCGAGCTATTTCATGGCATTTACATCGTGTTTAGTAGTAGCGTCGTCGTAGCAGGAATCTTCAGTTTACGTTCATGGCCCCATGCAATTCCGGCAAAACGCGGTACAATACAAGCAATATGGCGCAGTGTGTTACGTCAGCCAACAATCCGCAGTCTGTTGCTTGTGCAAAGCTGCATCAGCGCGGGCTATAGTGCCTCGATTCCAATGACCGTGCCGTTATTGACTGATCGTTTTGGGGCAAGTGTGGCGGCGGTCGCTGTGGCCTATATTGTGCCAGGCATTATTTATGCGCTGTTTCCAGCACGCCTTGGGCGCGTCGCTGATCGGATTGGCTATCGACGGGCTGCCAAGCTTGGGCTTGGCGTAAGTATGTTAGTTTACCTAGCAATACCTATCAGCCCACAACTTGCAATCACCGCAGCATTTTGGGCTTTTGAAGCGCTGGCATGGAGTTTTTATGTACCAGCTTTGGAAGCCTTACTTGCGGAAAGTGTGATACCACAACAACGCGGCACAGCCTTGGCGATCTATGGAGCGTCAGGCGCATTGACCGCAACTGTGGCAGCACCCTTGGGCGCACGCTTGTATAGCCATTGGATCGCCGCACCCTTTTTATTCTCGGCCCTTTGCCTAGGTATGGCAGCCATGTTTGCTGCCCGTACCCCACCAACCAATGCCGATTATGCTACCATTAAATCTCACAATTGAGGAACCCACCCTGCCCGACTTGACTCCGTTTCCGCAAACTGGCCTCGTTCATTGGACGAGCAAGTTGGGCGTTGAGCTTGCTGTTCGCCATATTACGCCTGATGATGCCAAATTGTTGGTCGAATTGTATGGCCGTTTATCGCCACGCACGCTTGAGCTGCGCTTCGCCACGATTATGATCAACATTCCAATCGAGCGGGTGATCGAAGAATCTGCGCGGTTAGCCACGCTCAATCACGACCATGCCGATGCCTTGATTGCCTTGCTGAACGAGGATGGCCAAGAGCATATTGTGGCGGTGGCACGTTTGGCAGGCGCTGATCATATTCAGGCTGAATTTGCGCTCTTAGTGCGTGACGATTTTCAAGGCCACGGCGTGGGCAGTTATATGCTCGATTTGTTGTTTCAAGTCGCCTTGGTGCGTGGCCTGCGCTACCTTAAAGCCTCGGTGCTGGCCGAAAATACGGCCATGCTGCGATTGATTCGGCGCTCGGGCTTCCCCTATCATATGCACACCTCACACGGCGAAAGCGATGTGACAATCTATCTCGACCCGACAATCAGCGAAGGCGAGATTAATCACCACTGAATCAAGTAGATTGTTAATTATTTTGTTGGGCGAAGCCCGTATAATCTGAATGTTTGGCTGAAATCTGCTGTCCCATGCCGCTGGCACGTGGGCTAGGAGTAATGCGTTGAATGAGTTTGATTCAGTAGTTGAGGCAATTGAGGCCGGCTGGGAACTCGACGATATTTTGCAGTTGATCGTCACAAATAGTCAAGTATTGCTAGATTTACAGCATGGTTATATTGTGTTATACGAGGCTGAGCAGTTGTGGCTCAAGGCCAATACTAGCAATTTACCCACCCGAGTTTTAGCACCCACTAGTGCCGAGGCGCGGGTTATAGCAATGGGTCGGGCGGTGGCGTTGGAGCCAATTCAAGCCTTGCCACTGTGGCGCACGCTTGAATTTGCGCTCAAACCTGATGCCCGCAGCTGGCTCAGTGCGCCTATTCGCTTAAATGGGCATACTGTGGGTGCATTGGCAGCCTTTGCCGAACCCAGCGACAACGAGCCACTGCGTGAAGCCTTGCGATTTATGACGGTTTTAGCCGATTTAGCGGCCCTAGCCTTAGAACGCGGCCAGTTTTGGCTGCGCCATCAACGCCGTTCACAGTTTATCGCCTTATTGCGCACAATTTCGGGCATCATCCAGCAACAATCATTGGGCGATTTGGCGCATACTATCGCCCAACAATTATGTGAAATTGGCAATGCCGATTTGGCCTTGATGTATATTCCTAGCCCTGAAACTGAGGAATTTGTGACCCTTGGCCTGAGCGATACACCCTTGGCCTTGCAAATTCGCGAACTTGGGCTTGATCATATTCCGTTGGCCAGCAATGCCTTGTTACATGAATGCTACCAAACTGGCCAAGCCCAACGCCTCGCCTTAACCAATGAACAATGGCCCGAATTGGCCCAACTTGGCGTGCAACAACTCTTAATTGTGCCAATTCATGATACCCACGAACGGTTGGGCGTAATTGTGCTGGCCAGTTTGCAAGATACCCGTTTCGATGATGATGCGCTGAATTTTCTCAATTTTATTGGGGTACGGCTCGGCTATGCGCTGAAAAACGAGAATTTGCTCGAAGAAGTTGTGCAAGCTGAACGTCGCCGCATCAATGAAGACGAACGCAGCAACTTTATCGCATCGGTAGCCCACGATCTCAAGAATGCCCTAACAACCGTGATTGGCACAACCCAACTGGGCATGCGCAAACTTCGCCGTGGCGACCAAAGCTATAGCGAAAAGGCCTTTTCGACGATCGCAACCAAATCGCAACAGGCATTACAATTGATCGAAGACATGGTTGATGTGAGTCGCTTGGAGCAAGGGACATTCCGCTTATTTATCCAAAGTATTGATCTGGTACAACTGGTTGCCGATGAGGCCGAAGCCGCTCGTGGTTTATCGCAACGCCATACCATTCAATTGAGCAGCAGCCTTGAACACTACGAATTAGCCGCCGATCAGCAACGCTTACGCCAAGTGCTGGCCAATTTATTGATCAACGCAATCCGCTATTCGCCCGATGGCGGCACAATTTCAGTGCGTATAATGGATGCTGATCACGCGCCAGCGCCGAGCAACGCCAGCATTAGCAGCGAAAGTGAGTTGGAGCAAGCAGTGGTAATCAGCGTGAGCGATCAGGGCATTGGCATTCCCGAGCATGAACTGCCCTACATTTTCGAGCGCTTTTATCGCGGCCAAGGCTCGACAGTTGCTAGTGGTTCAGGTTTGGGATTGTATATCAGTGCCGCGATTATGGCCCAACATGGTGGCAAAATGTGGGTTGAATCAAAACTTAACCAGGGCACAACTTTTTATTGCTCATTGCCAGCGGCGCGGGTGCAATAGCAAGGGTTAAGGGTTCAGTCGTCAGGCAGTAGTTCAACCAATGTGTTGCGGAGTTTTGGCAAAATCCGAGTATCATAAGGCACGGGCAGCAATTTAGTGGGAGCAAACCCATGTTTATGCAGAAATTCCGTGCGGCAGCGACCAGCAATCGTTCAACCTTGTGTATTGGGCTTGACCCCGATTTGGCGCGGTTACCGGAACATTTACCCCGTGATGCCGCTGGAATTGTCCAATTTAATCAAGCGATTATCGAGGCAACCAGCGATCTGGTTTGTGCTTATAAACCAAATATGGCCTTTTACGAAGCCTTGGGCAGTGCTGGCTGGCTAGCCTTAAAACAAACCATCGCCAGCATTCCCAGCCATATTCCAGTGCTGCTCGATGCCAAGCGCGGCGATATTGGCTCGACCGCCCAAGCTTATGCAAGCGCAGCTTTTGATGAGCTTGGCGTTGATGCGATTACGCTTAGCCCGTATATGGGCTACGATTCGCTGCAACCATTTTTGGAACGAGCCGATAAAACCTGTTTCATTTTGTGCCGTACCTCCAACCCTGGTGGCGACGATGTGCAAAATTTATTGTTGGATAACGGCGAGCCACTCTTTTTGAAAATTGCCGAACTGGTGGCCAAACGCTGGAATAGCAACCACAATTGTGGCCTAGTGGTTGGCGCAACCTATCCCGCTGAAATTGCCACGATTCATCAGCGCTACCCTGAGTTGCCGTTGTTGGTACCTGGGGTTGGCAGCCAAGGTGGCGATATCGAAGAAGTGCTCGCTGCGGCAGGCGAACAGGCCATTATCAACGTTTCGCGCTCGGTGTTGTATGCTAGTGGTGGTAGTAGCTTCGCTGAAGCTGCCCGCAAGGTAGCCCAAGCCTTTTTAGTGCCTAAACAAGCCTTAAATCACCCGTAGTAGGGATGCCTTTTGGCTAGTGTACTGGCATTGTTCGTGATATAGTAACGCTCAATTCGTTCCTTAGTTGCTAGGAGGTACAACCGATGACGGTTGAAGCGTACTGTGTCAAATGCAAGCAAAAACGCACCGTGGACAATGCTGAAGTAATTCAGATGGAAAATGGGCGGCGAGCAGCCAAGGGCAAATGTCCTGAGTGCGGCACCAACTTGACGCGCTTTTTGCCCAGCGAAAAAAAGAAATAACCCACACCCACAGATCGCTCTAGGGTAGGGCAGGCTGTCCTACCCGATTTGGTATTTTTGGAGGAACGAAGCGTGGCTAAAGAGAGTAAAGATTCAATCGAGGTCATGGGCGATAATCGTAAAGCTCGCCATGATTATTTTATTCAAGAAACCTATGAAGCTGGTATCGTGTTACGTGGCACCGAAATTAAGTCGATTCGTCGCGGTCAGGTGCAGTTGCGTGGCTCGTATGCGCGGGTACAAAATGGCGAGATTTGGCTCTATGATGCCCATATCGCGCCTTATGCCGAAACTGGCGAATTATTCAACCATGAGCCAATGCGCCCGCGCAAGTTATTATTACACCGCCGCGAAATTTTGAAGCTCCACCAAAAATTAGCAACCAAGGGTTTAACTTTAGTACCTTTACGCATTTATCTGCGTGGCCGCTTAGCCAAGATAGAGCTAGGGCTAGCCCAAGGTAAAAAGCTCTACGATAAGCGTGATTCGATCGCGGATCGTGATGCCAAGCGCCAGATTGAACGGGCGATGAAAAATCGCTATGAGTAAATTGGTGGGTAGGTCGTCCACAACCAAGCAGCTGGAAAAATCTCAGAGCAGCGGTTGCGGACGACACCATAGGCCACAGATTAAACCACAATTGCCGCCAACAGCTGTTCAAACGAGCTTTGATAGCCTTGCTGCCAATATTCATTATGTTCAGCAAGTATTGCTTGCAATTCGGCCAAACGCGTTTGGTGATAGCGCCGATCATTGCCATCGAGCAACTGTTGATGGTCTTGGGCCAATTGGTACATAAACCCTGCCAACCATGCTGCTAATGGCAATTGTTGTTGGGCTAAATAACATTCGGTCAACTCCAATGTTGCTCGTAGGTTATGAGCGATAAATTTGTGTTGATTGGCCAAGTGTAATGCTTGAATAATTAATGGTTGAGCTTGGGCAATTTGGGCTTGTTGGCGCAAAGCCCAGGCTTTTTGAATCGTTATATGACAGATAAAATAGGGATCAGCAATGGTATGACTATGGATTAATGCTTGATCATAATATTCATTTGCTTGGCTAAATTGCAGTAATTTGGTTAAGCTATCGGCTAAATTCGTGTAAATTAGGGCAATTCCACGTTTATTTTGTAATTGTTGATGAATTTCTAGGCCTTGTCGATAGTATTGCTGTGCTTGTTGATAATTGCAGGTATCATAGGCCAATAAGCCTAGACTATTCAAAATATTTGCAGCCATATGATGATCATTGACTTTGCGTGCTAATCCCAATGATTCTTGTAAATCGAGCTGTGCTTGCTGATATTGTTCGAGGCTACGCCGAATTTCGCCAAGATTGCTGAGAATCGCCGCCATATCGCGGGTTTTATCGAATGTACGGGCAAGTTGAATCGCTTCACTGAATGCTTGGCCTGCTTGTTCAAATAAACCCTCACGTTTATAGAGCAAACCGATTCCATTCAATAAACCCATCGCCAATTCATCAAGTTGTTCTTGGCGTGCAATGCTTAAACCTTGAGCAAGATACTGCTGGGCTAATTGAAAATCTCCCTGATTACGCATGAAAGTACTTAATCCACGTAGCATCATAATCTGATGCTTGGGATCAAATTCGGCTGGCTGATCGAGAATTTTTTTAATCCAATAACTACCTTCTTGGGCGAGATCAGCGCGATGCCAAAAATTCCAGAGCACAGCACCCAAATGAGCAGCACTCGCAAACGCCCCAGATTTGAGGCTTTGAGCTAGCGCAGCCCGAATATTGGGATAATTCGCTTGAAATTGACTCATCCAGTGTTGTTGCTCTGAGCCAGTTAATTCATGCACATAATTTTGAACAAACGTTCGATAATAATCAGTATGCGCTGTATAGTAGCATCGACTATCAGTTCGTTGATTTAATTGATCTTGAGCATATTCACGGATTGTTTCCAAGAAATAAAAACGTTGTTCGGTTATCTGATACTGAAGCAGGTGTTTTTGCACCAAGCTTAATAACACTAATTCAACTGCTGATTGTTCAGCCCTCGCACAAATTGCGCTAGCTGCTGGTAGATCAAAGCTGCCGACAAACACTGATAATTGGACAAATAGCGCTTGTTCTTGAGGTGTAAGTAAAACATAGCTCCATTCGATGACTGCTTGCAAGGTTTGGTGGCGAGCTGGTAGATCGCGTGGTCCACTATTGATAAAACTCAAGCGTTGGCTTAAACGCTCAAGTAAATTTGTTAATGAAAACAAGCTGATTCGGCTGGCGGCCAGCTCAATTGCCAAGGCTAAACCATCAAGCCGTTGGCAAATTTGAGCAATCGTTGCTAATTCAGCATCGTTATAAGCAATAGTCGCTTGTAGCGCTTGAGCACGGCTGAGAAAAAGATTAACTGCTGGTTGTTGGCGCAGCATCAACTGTTGCGAACAATCAACGCTAAAGGGCATTAATTCAAATTGTTGCTCAGCATACACATTCAAAGCCTCGCGGCTAGTCGTCATTAACTTTAATTGCGGTGCATGGGCTAAGAGATCGGTCACAATCGGCGCAGCATCAAGCAATTGCTCAAAATTATCGAGAATGAGCAAGAGTTGTTTATCATACAGAAAATCTTTGAGCTGTTTGAGCAATGGTAATTGACTAGTCGTTTTAATCGCCAATGATTGAATAATTGTCTGGATTAGTAGCTCAGGATCGCGCAAAGCAGCTAAATGCACAACATGCACGCCATGATGAAAGATCGGCAGCCATTGCATGGCACTTTGCAGCACTAAACGGGTTTTGCCAACCCCACCAACCCCCAAAACGCTAATCAAGCGAATATGCGGCTGACGGAGAAGCTGCAACAAGCGTTGTTGCTCGTTTTCGCGCCCAATAAAGGCATTCAATGGCGCAGGAATATTGGTATAGCTGATTGATGGTACAACCAAGGAGCTGGGCTCAGGCGTTGGCACACTTGGCAAATTTGGCGTTGACAGGGCAAAACGATAGCCCAAATCGGCCTCGGCCACAATATAGCGCGGCGGTTTATCGCCCAATTTCTCGCGCAAACGGCCAATCGCTACATGCAATAAATAGCTACTATCACGTTCATAATTATCGCCCCACACATGCTGCAACAACTGGCGATGGCTGAGCACGTGATTACGATTACGCACTAACAGTTCTAACAAACCCCACTCTTTGCGCCCAAGCCGCACATAAACTCCCGCCCGCTTGACTCGCTGCTCAGTCAAATTAATCTCAAGTTGGTCAATCGTAATGATTGAATCGACAGTCATATGCACCTTCCCTGCATTCGCCATGGGGTGACCCTCGCAAAATGTTCGCCACCATGTTAGCCGATGTTGGCTGAAATGTTAGCAGCCTTGACTAAGCTAAACCTGTTTATTCGTGATCAACAAAGGAGTTATTGCGATAACCGATCACAGTCGTTGCTGTTGATTGTGGAATGTTTATTGTGTGAGGTCTGAATGATTCTGCCCAATCATCGTTGGAAGCGTTTAAGCATGCTCCTACTGGCATGTAGCTTGGCGCAAATGCTGGTTCCTACTACGAATGCCCAACAAACGGCGATTGCTCCGCAACGGCAGGAGCTGCCATTAAGTAAAGCCGTCGATTATGCGCTACCCAAGCAGCAGGCGGTGCAACTGGCAAACACCAAAGCATTGGCTGCTCCTGGGTTAACCTTCGAGCTTGATCTGCCCAACCAGGTCAGCATCGGCCAAAATGTGCCGTTTACGCTCACGCTGATCAACCGGAGTACCACCGAAGGCCAAAATATTGTTGTCTCGTTGCCAGTTCCGGCTGGAACGCAAGCCTTAAAAAATCCCAATCTGGTTGATCAAACGCACTGGCAATGGCAGATTAAACGCTTAGCACCGCAAAGCCAACAGGCATTAACCGGCAGCGTGCGCATTACCAGTCGCCCTGAACATGGCGCATTATTGTTTAATCCGCAAGCGAACGCCAACAACTTGCCACAGCCGGCCACGCTCAGCGCTGGCGCATTGATTGCGCCACAAACTTCAGCTAAACAAGCCGAGATTTGGCAAGCTCAGGGCCAAACCATCCACAGCAACGACCAACGGGTCAGCTTGGTATTACCTGCTAGCGCCACTTCGGCCAACTTTAGCTATTCGCCCTATCAAAGCACAGCCAATCGTCAAAAAGCCCTCGGCTATAGCGAATTTGTGCCCGAACGCCGTGGGTTTAGCAGCTTTGAAATTCAGGCTGCCCAAAAATCGTTTGCGCCTGTTGAATTGCAATTTCACTATAGCCCTGAAGAATTGCAAGTGCTTGGATTGCAAGAGCAAACCCTTCGTTTGTTTACCTATGATCAAACGAGCCAGAGTTGGCAAAGCATCGCCACCACGATTGATTCAATTAATCATGTGGCCAAAGCGACGATTACCAACGACGGAGCCTTCAATTTAAGCGATGGTTCTTCGCCATCAACCGCCTATTTGCCAACCCTGCAAGGCTTTCAAGGCGGCGGCTTTACTGGTGCGGCCAGCTATAGCGTGCCGATCGAGGTTCCAGCTGGAGCTGCTGGGCATAAACCAGCGGTTAATCTGAGCTATTCCAGCGCTGCATCCGATGGCAGCAACGGAGCACGGCCATTATGGCAGGCCAGCTCAGTTGGCAAAGGCTGGGATTTAGGCATCGGCGGATCGATTGGCCGCAACACCAGCGCAGGCTCCAGCGACCATCAATGGGATAGCTTTAGCCTGGTTTTCGATGGTCAATCATCGGATATGGTACGTGGCCAGCCGCTCGATGGCAATTACACCAATCTTGCCGAATCGAACTGGACATGGCATGCCACCGATGAAACGTTTGTTAAACTACGTAAATCGGCCAGCAGCGACACCTGGACGGCTTGGACCAAGAATGGCACACGCTACGAATTCAATCAAGCACTGCGCTGGGGAACCAACACCCCATCCAATCGCTTTGAAACCTACAAATGGTTGCTGACCAAAGTGGTTGATCCAAGTGGCAATGCGATTGTCTATCAATATTATGTTGACACAATTCAAGCTGCCGAGCCAATTCACCCAACATGGTTTTTGCAAAACGTCTTTTGGGGCTACGATGGCGCAACCCCTGGCACGGGCACACCTCGCTATGCTCTCTCGTTCGACATGAGTCCACGCTGGTCGGCTCCAACTGAAAATGTCGATCTGAACTGGGAGTACACCACTTCGCGGGTGATGGGCAAGGCTGGCACGCCACACGAAGCCTATCGCATCGACAAAATTAAAGTGCTGAGCATGCCACCTGGCCAAACCAGCTATCAATTAATGCGAGCCTATAAGCTCAACTACGCAGCCTTTGCCAATAGCCTCACCACTGATGTTAGCAATGGGCAACGGGTATTGACCTTGGCCAATGTTCAGCGGCTCGGCAAAAATAACGAAGCCTTGCCTGCAATCAGCTTTAACTATGGCATGAGCCAAGGCAATGCACTTGAGCCAACCCCAGGCTGGAACCGCCTAACCCAAGTTGATAACGGCCAAGGCGGTCTACTAACCATCAATTACGAGCATGTTTGGAGTCAAGGAGTTACTGATTATGCCAAGTATTACCAGAATTATTATCGTGTGGCCAACGTCGTTCAAGCTGACACCAGTAATTTAGCCTATAGCCGCGCCTATTTGACCACCTACAGCTATGCCTATCCCGCGTTGAACGATTATGGCCATTCTTTAGCAGTGGTCTATGCGCAATACCCAGAAAGTGGCAATGGCGATAGTCGTTTTGCCTTGGCACACGCCGAAAAAAGCGAATTTCGCGGGCATGCCCAAGTCAGCGAGCGGGTGTATGATGGCAACACAACTGCCGCACCACTGTTGCGCACCACCGAAACATGGTTCCATCAAGGCAACGGAGGCAGTGCCGCCACTCCTTGTTCGCCAGCGATTATCACACCTGCGTCTGGCAACCAATATGTGAATGTGAGCGATAGCTGCTACATTGCCATGCGCGATAGCGAAAGCTGGAAGGGCAAGGTTATTGCTCAAGAAACCTGGTTCAACGGATCGCGTTTGAGCCGCACCGCCAATAGCTATACCCGCGTCGCCTTGCCGTTCTATGGCAACGACGGCAATGCCACCCACGCCAGCCAAAGCAACAACTACAAACGGGCTGGCTTATGGCGAGCCTTCAACTATACTGCCGCAATCACCGAAAGCACCTATGAAGCAGGCACAACCAATGCCCGCAGCCTCACTACCAACTTCACCTATGAGCCAACCTATGGCAACTTAACTGAAAAACGAGTTGCTGATGATACTGGCACAGTTTTGCGCAAAGAACTTGCCTGGTATGCAACCCGCGACGATGCCAACAGCTACATCGTTGATCGGCCATGGCAAACTGCCACAACCGATGGCGCTGGCCGTTATATGGCACTTTCAGCCAATTTCTACGATGGTGCAACTAACACCAATCTGCTTGGCACACGCGGTTTACTCACCCGCCAAAGCCACTACTTTAATGTGCCACTGCAAACCGACTTAACTGGTACCACCTTATATGGCTCCGATGCGGTGTATGGCTACGATCAGTATGGCAATCGCACAAGCCAGGCCAGCTATAATGCCGATTACAGCACCCGCATCAATACTAATGGCGTGGTCAGCTATGGCGTGCCAGGCAAGGGAACTGCCGCCCGTACCAGCACCATCGAATACGATAACACCTACCATGCCTTCCCAATTCGCGAGACTAATCCGCTTAACCAGAGCCAACAAGCCGAATACGACTATCAACTTGGCACAGTCACGAAAGTATTTGATCTGAATGGCAATGCCACTTCAGCAACCTACGATAGCTTTGGCCGTATGACCAATTTGATCAAACCAGGCGATAGTAGCAGTTTCCCAACGGCGCATATCGATTATTATGATAGCTATCGCCCAATTTTATACCTCGTGAGCCTGCGCGAAGATGCTGGTCAGAGTTACTTTCGGCCAATTTTACACTTCTACAATGGCTTTGGCCAAGAGATCCAAACCAAAGCTGAGAGCATCGACGGCAGTCAACACATTGTCAACGATACCAGCTTCGATGGCTTGGGCCGAGCCACCAGCCAATCCGAACCGCGCTATGTGAGCGATACAACGAATTTCTGGGGCTATGTTCCAGCCAGCAATCCACTCTATCAAGCAACAACGACCAGCTTCGATGGCTTGAATCGGCCATTGGTCATCACTAGCCCTGGCAATAGAACGGTCGAGCATCATTATGGCGTAACCACGAGCTTTTTGTATGATGATGTGATCGATCAAAATCGTCATCGCACGCAGTATCGCTACGATGTGTTTGGGCGGTTGCGCGAGGTCAACGAAATTAGCGGCAACTGCGCTACTGGCTATTGGGCAAACTACGCGTGTGGCGGTTCATTCACCACCAATTGGTCAGTCGCTACCAACACGCGCTACGGCTACGATGCGCTTGATCGGTTGATAACGGTGATCGATGCCCAAAATAACACCACCAGCATGCGTTACGACTCACTTGGTCGCAAAATGCGTATCCAAGATCCTGATATGGGCCAATATAACTATAGCTACGATGCTGCTAGCAACTTAAATGGCCAAACCAATGCCAAAGGCCAAACGGTCAGCTTTAACTACGATGCGCTCAACCGTTTGACCAGCCAAGTCTTCCCTGATGGTAGCCATAACGATTATTTCTATGATGTTGTTGGGCAACAAACCGCTGGCTACAACTATGGCAAAGGCCACCGTACCTCGATGCAAAGCGTGCTGGCCAATGGCACAATCCAGACTTTCCAGCGCTGGGAGTATGATGCTCGTGGCCGCGAAATCTTCAGTGGTCACAACACCGATCTCACCAAAGCCCACCATATCCTGACCAGCTACGATAGCGCTGATCGGGTCAAAACCCGCCGTTATCAGCCAATCGACGAAACCGTAACTTACAACTACGACGCTGCTTGGAATGAATATAGCCTGTGTACATCGCTCGGTGGTTGTTATGTGACCGGAGCCAGCTATGATGCGCTCAACCAGCCAACCCGCGTCAACTATGGCAACGGCAGCTACAACCAATATCGTTACGACGACTCAACGCGGCTGTTAGAAGCGCTCGAAATCTTTTCAGCCCAAGGCACCAATCTCTATGCCCGCAACTATTGGTACGATAACGTTGGTAATATCAATGGCATCGGCACATGGGACAATGGCAGCAATAACCAAACCCGCCAAATTCAATATTTCAACTACGACGACCAAAATCGCCTAACTCGCGCTTGGACAACTGGCGATAGCGCTGGCGCATACGACCAAAGCATGAGCTATGACTCAATCGGCAACTTATTGAGCAAAGCTGGTGCCGCTTATACGTATCCGGCTGCTGGCAGCGCTCGACCACATGCCGCCACCACAATTGGCAGCAAAAACTACAACTACGATGCCAATGGCAATCTCAGCACCACCTACACAGGCACAAGCACTAATGGCAGCGGCAACCGCTATAGCTGGGATTACGCCAACCGCCTCGTGCAAGTTGAATCGTATGTGCGTGCACCTATCAGCGGTGGCGGTAGTGATTGCGATGATGGCAACGAACGCATCCCAGATGCCAGTAATCCTGAGGCAATTCCACCAATTACCTGCCCACATCGCAGCGCCAGCCCCAACCAACCAACGGTTGATAGCTATACCGTTCAAGAACAATATGTGTACGATGCTGATGGCAAACGCAGCGCTCGCATCGCCAACGGCCAAACAATCATCTACTTTGAAGGCGCATGGGAAGATACGCTTGGCGTAAACGCTCGCAAACTCTATACATTCAATGGCAGCATCGTGGCCCAACGTGATAGCGATAACACCATGAGCTATCTGCATGGTGATCAGCTTGGCTCGGTCAGCATCGTGACCAACGCCAGCGGTGGACTGAAGCACAAACAAGAATTCGACCCATGGGGCAATATTCGCGAAGGCGGAGCCAGTAGCACCAAACTCAACTATACGGGACAATATCGCGATGATACGGGCTTGATCTTTATGAATGCACGCTACTACGACCCCAAGATTGGTCGCTTTATCAGCGCCGATACGGTTGTGCCTGGCAGCCCAAGCGGCTCGATGAATGGCAGCGGTTTACGCTCATTGACCACCGATTTCACCGACCCAGCCTTTACCATGAGCCTTAACCAAGAACAACGCAGCACACCATGGTTTACCTTGAGTCAAGCACAACAACAGGATATTGGCACACCGTGGGGGCCAGCCAACCCGCAAAGCCTCAATCGCTATAGCTATGTCCAGAACAACCCACTAACTTACACCGACCCAACTGGACATGCACGAACGGTTATTAGAACAGCGATCGAAGCCAATCGCGCCTTAACTACTTTAAAAGCGTGGCTCAGAGACAGAAATATCGGATTTGAAGTAAAGGGTGCTGAGATAGCAGGTACTACCGAAACTATGGGGATTAATTTACTTGTAGATATTGATATGCTTGTCCTTCAACTAGGAACTGATATGGCTAACATAATCAGAGGTTATATCGATGCACTCAATACAATGGTTACTAACCCAGAATTATTCCCTGATGGTATATACCTAGATTATGATGTAACGAGAAATGGCAAATGGATTACCACAACCATGGGATGGGGATTTTGTGATAATGCTGACTGTAGTATGACTGGTGATCCTGTATCACAGGCAAGTAGTACATATAGACATTACACCTTATTCGAACAATACCTTACAGCAATTGATCCCACGTTATTAAGCCAAGGCTTCTATTTACACAATCAACGCAATATGTACATTGCAGACAATATGAGTACAGTCTTCTTTGGTATTAGAAAAGGACAGCAAAGTAAATATAATAAAAAATAATCCAATAAATGTTAGTCTAAACGTTAGTTCATGTTCGTTCGGATGTTAGTCGGTCGGCCTATGATTGCTCCATCAACTGTTTTATTGATGGAGCAATCGTCATGTCGCAAGCAACAAGCCCAGCCCTCGCCAGCAAACCCAAAGCCCTGCCAATCGCCGCAATTCTGATGGTGGTTGGTAGCTTAATTATGGTGGTTGGTCTGTTTCTGCCCTTCGTTTCCAGCACCACCGACAGCAGCATCAGCGTCAGCGTGATCGATGTGCTCAAAGAAGAGAGCGATCTGGTTGAATCGGGAGCCAAAGTGCTGTATAGCCTAATTGCTGGAACGGTAGGGATAAGCCTTGTACTCAGCGCCTTAGCCTTCACTGGCAAAAAAGTCTGGGGCTGGTTGGCAGTGATTCTTAGTTTTATCATTGCTGGGTTCAACGGCTTAATGGCCATGGCTCCAAGCGAAGGCAAATCAGTCCAAATTGATATCGCAGCAACTGTGATCGCCGGAGCTGCGTTGGTGGTCTTTGCTGCAAGCATCGCCTTCTTACGCCGCAAAAAAGTCGCAGCCAATTCGTAGCTCTATTTCAGGAGATCTGGCAGGCCAAGCGGGCATGATCGAGTTTGATCATGCCCGCTTGGCTTTTAGCCTATACTATGCTCCATGGCAGCCAATCTTTTCAAAGGATCAGCATGGAATTAGCGCTTGAACAGGTGGTTGATGGATTTGTGCGGGGTTGGGTCTATTCGCGGGCTTTGGCGACAACCCAGCTTAAGTGCTTAGGCCAACATTACCACGTCAGTTTTGGTGCGGTAATTAATGGGCGCAGCGATGAATTTTTGATCTTCGATCAAGGTCAGCCTGCCAACGTAGCAGATTTTGGCCGCACGATCAGCCAACAGTACCCTCAGCTAGCCCATTGGCTCACCATCTTCAGCCAAACTCCTAGCGATTATGCGAGTGTGTTGGCTCCGCTAGGCTATCAGCCGTTGTATCGCGAAACATTAATGAGTTGTGGGCTGAGCGATGTTCGATTTGAGCCACAAAGCAACGTGCAGCGGCTCAGCGCAACAACCATATTGCCAAACAATGCAGAGTTTGCCAAACAGCCATTTGCGCTTGAGCGAATTGATGATGCGCAACTTGGCCAATATTTGATCGACATTGAAGGGCAATTGGCAGCAGTTGCCCGCTTGGTAAGTTGGCCAGAGGGAATCGCGCTGGTGGATTCGGTGGTGACCGCGCCAAGCTTTCGGCGGCGCGGCCTCGCACGTCAGTTGATGCAACAATTATTAAATGATGCGGTAGCCAAAAACTGCCAACACAGCGTTTTGGTGGCAAGTGCCCTTGGCGCACCGCTGTATCGTCAACTTGGCTACCGCGATCGAGCTGAAGTGTTGATTTTTAGGCGAGAGCAAACCAGCTAGCCTATTCTTCGTCGTCTTCAGTTTCCTCTTCGGCTGCTTCAGGATCTTCAGTCACCATTTGCTCGCGCAAGAATGTAGCTTGCTCCAAAATCACAGTATCCATATCAGTTTGGTCTTTGATATCGATCCAGCGCATCAAAGCCGAAACAAACAATTCTTTCAAGTAGGCAAACGAAAAGCCTTCGGTTACTTCGGCAGCCTGCTGAATGCCAGCTTCAGTTAATTGGGTTGAGCTATGCAGCGCCGTATTCCATTGTTCAATATAGGCCAAACGCTCGGCCAGTTCGGGCAAGCTAAAGTAATATTTGCGGTCAAAACGGCTGGGTCGGTTCATAATCGCTGGGTCAATATCCTCAGGGTGGTTGGTGGTTGCCAGTAACACAACCCCTTGATTTGCGTTAAAACCATCAACTTCATTCAAAAAGAAGGCTCGGTTGGTATCGTTGATCAACGAATCTAAATCTTCCAGCACCACGATACAGGGAGCACTGCGGCGTGCCCGATCAAACACCGCCCGAATATTGGCGTTATTGGTCGAATATTGAGCATCGAAGCTTTTGACATACAAACATGGGTAATCCAAGGCGTTCAGCAAGCCTTTAATCATGTGGGTTTTGCCATTGCCAGGCGGGCCAACCAGAATAATCCCGCGTTTCCAAGCAATATTATAGTGTTCGTAGGTGGCTTTGCTTTCAAAAAAGCGCTGCAAATCGCGGAAAATATCTTGTTTGAGCGTACCAGGCAAAATCAAATTATCGAGAGAGGCATTTTTAATCGCATAGTATAATTCTTGGCTTTTCTCCCAACTGCCTTCATCAAACACCATAATTTCATCACGAATTTCGGTGTTCCAATCGCAGACTGCACTAAAAAACGCTTCGACGGCTGCTTGTGAAGCGCCAATCAACCATTGCAGACTATAGGTTGTACCATAGGCTGTCCACGAAAGCAGCAGCAAATCAAAGCTCTGGTCTTGCCAAGTGATAGTTTGCCAAGCATTTTCTAGCGAACGAGCAATCTCACCACCTTCCTCGCCCCGTAGCCATGAATAGTTAATTTGCGGATAGGGCTGTTGATGAACCTGGACCTCACACAAGCCCGCCCCAGCATAGCTGCGCACATCAAAATCGCAATCTCCAGTTTGGAGAATGCCTTGATCAGGGTAATGCGCGGCTAATTGCTGGCTCACCATATACGTAAACGATTGGCTGGGCAATTGCAAGGCATCATGTAAATATGTTTCTTTGTTCAAGGGAACATTCTCCTATAACGCAAAGTGCTCGTTTGATGGCTAGAGTATAAACAACTCCGATGACAATGGTTGTCACAATGGCTAAATGTGTCAGTTTGTGAGCTAAATTCCATCCATAACAACTAGCTCTTCAGGATACGCAGCATATTAAGCACAAATGTGCAGCATCACACTATTATAATGTCCGAAATAAGCAGTGATCGGAGCCAATATGTTGCCACGACCTCCAGCCACAGCATGGTGGGTATTCAGACCAATTGCAGGCATTGATTTAACTGGTGATAATCCGAATCTCTTTAATAATCCTCTTTTTGGCGATGCCCTGCTCATCAACCAAGCCGATTTATTACGATATTTGGATGAAGTTAAATCGGATAGTAGGATTGCCGATCATCACGGCAGTTATCTTGGGATTTGCCAATCAGGCGTGCTCAATACAAAATGGTTCGACGAAGAACATTCAAACGAACATTTTATGCTTCAAGCAGCAATTCGTCAGCAACAAATAGCTGGATTTTTAAGCATTATGGGATTGATTCAACCCAACGATGTTTATCAATGTGGGCTTACTTATGACTTCATTAGACAGAAAGATCATTTCGTTCTATACAATATTCACGAGGAAGATTGGTTATCATCGCGGGCTAATGGTATTTCCTTAGAGACATTTACTTGTTCAGCCAACTATGACATTCTCGAGTGGTCGTATAGTCAATTTGAGACATTTTGCACCAACAATGAAATAAATAAACTCTTCCAATATATGCACAGCAATGCTCAGAATCCAATCCAAATAACGTTACGTCAAGCAGTTGCGCGACTTTACAAAGCAATCATGGCAACAACATATACCGATCAATTACTTGGTGCAATTACCACGCTTGAAATTTTGCTAACAAATGATCATAGTCGAACACCATACAAGAAAATCAAAGAACGAATTAGAACAATACTGGGGAGTGAATTGACCACTCGTTATGCGCTTGAAACAGTTTTTGAAAGCCGCAATCATTATGTTCATCGCGGAACTGATCTGGTTGAACGAACAATTCCGCTGCAAGCTGTAGGCCTTGCAATTGCCACAATATTACGCTATGCCGATGCTTGTATTGACTATAAAACTAAAGATCAGCTGCTGAATGATCTCGATCGGCGCTTACAAACGACTCGCACCAATACATCGCGACAAAAACAGCTTTATTATTTACTTGATCAGCCCTATAGTATTGCTTTATTTAAGTATATTGATAAAACGCTTGAATTTGATTGTGAATTTAACAAAGGTTTATATGATCGTACTGATCGAATTTTCGAGCCTGAGAATTCATTTGATGATTAGGATTGCTGCCTATGCAATATAATCGTATCGAGGCTGATTTGCGCGAGGATGCTTGGTATTTTGGCTTTTATCTTGGCAATAGCACGCTGTTAGCCTTTTACCACGATGCCGATATCTTCGACGAAGATTATGCTGAATTTTTGCTGGCGAATCGCCACGTTTTTGCCGCTAGCTTTGCCGTTTTCAGCAACAATTGCTTAACCCCGCATCCTTCAGATCAATCGGCTTTAACTCGGGCGGCAACTTGGGTAGCTCAAAGCATGCTCCCAACAGTTGCCTGCAATTATCCTATCGAGCCATGGGAATTAGCCCCAGCCAGCCAAGATCGTACATTTAACGCTGCCTTCCAGCATTTTGGTCAGGCACTGGCCTTGGGTACACTTCCCACTCAAATCATCCAAAATCATGATTATTTTCCACACGTATTCAATGGCGGCAGCTTTTTAGAGCAGGTGATCATGGTTTTCGTCAATAATTTACTCGTTGATGCTGATGGGCTGGTGGTGAATGAGCAAGCCGCCTTGGAACGGGCAACATGGTGTTTGTTACGCTGGATTGATCGGAGCGTTGTGCTCGATCCACCAATCACGCCATGGGAAATTAATTGCTAAATCGCTCGAAGTTTAGGCAACAATCGCGGAGCATCAGGCAATGCAATTAAACGAAATTTGGCTATACTGGCAATGATTGGTTTAGCTATGAGGTTAGTATGGAGATTAAACGTAGTGGTTCGCAGCCTTCGGAAGTTGGCTCGGCAGCCTATTTTAGCGGCACAGTTCGCATCGATCCGCTCTTTCAAGCATCAGAACCAGCACGAGTACGCGGCGCAAGTGTCACGTTCGAGCCAGGCGCACGCACCGCTTGGCATACCCACCCACTTGGCCAGACCTTGATCATCACGGCGGGGTGTGGCTTGGCTCAACGGTGGGATGGCCCAATTGAGATCATTCGGCCAGGCGATGTGCTTTGGTTTGCCCCAGGCGAAAAACATTGGCATGGCGCTGGCCCCACCACGGCCATGACCCATATCGCGATTCAAGAGCAACTAAACGGCACAGTCGTTGAATGGCTAGAGCATGTTAGCGACGAGCAATATCAAGCTGAACTTGGCTAGGCACTTGATCGCCGCAAGCGAGCCAAATCCTCAGTTGGTGAGCAACCAAAGTAGCGTCGATATTCGCGGCTAAATTGTGAGAGGCTGGCATAGCCAACTTGCTGACTAATTGACCCAATCTCTAATGCTGTCGCAACTAATAAACGCCGCGCTTCGTGCAAACGCAAGGTTTTTTGAAACTGAATTGGACTAAGCGCGGTAACCGCCTTGAAGTGTAGATGAAAAGCCGAAACACTCATATTCGCCAGCGTGGCAAGCTCCTCAACCCGCAAAGGTTGGGCAAAATGGCGGCGCAACCAACCAATCGCCTGCGCTACTGGAGTAACTCGCGAAGTGGTTTGGCCAATTTGAGCCAGCCGACCACCAAATGGGCTACGCAACAAGCGAATAATCATCTCGTCGATCACCAACGGAGCCAACAATTCAACCTCATCGGGCTGGCTGAGCAAATCAAGCAAGCGGCTCGCAGCTTGTACCAACTGGCGATTGGTGCGTTCAGTCGAAATTGCCCGAAGCTGAGTTGGCGCAGGAACACCCTGCGAATAGACTTTAAGCGCTAATTCGGCCACGCGCTGTGGATCAAACTCCAGCTTGAAGCACAAATATGGCTCGGCAGCGCTGGCTTGGGTAATTTGGGCGGCAACTGGCAAATCAACAGCCACAATCAACACATGTTCAGTATCATAATTGTAGGTCTGATCACCCAAGACCAACTGTTTGGCTCCTTGGGCTACAAGACAAATGCTGGGCTGATAGAGTGCTGGCAGCGAGCGTTGATGCGGTTTTGATTCACGGATGGCATAGGTTCGAGGAAAAGCCAAATCAAACCGCCCATCATGTGGGGCATGCTGAGCCAATAACTGGGCCAAATAGCGGCGTTCTGGCCCTAATAAGGGTTCAGTTTCACGGGTGGGGGCAAGCTCCAACAGCGTCATGGTAGGTATCCTCGTCGCAATAAGCTGCAACTACTATACCAAAAAGCGCTGCTTGTTGGATCGAAGAAATCAAACAAAATCGCGCTGGTCAGCGAGTTTAGCCAACCAGCGCGAAAATCAACACTTTACTCTAGGCGTAAATTACCATCACGATTAGCAATATCCTTGGCATTGGCAGCCTGTTCGGCGGTGTAATTCAGGGGTTGCGAGGGAACCCATTGCCCATCAATTTTTTGGCAAACCGCATTTAACGTAACGCTCACTTGTTGGCTGGTGCGTTGATACGAGCCTGCTGGCACGAATGGCCCCAAATTATCCGAGACATTATGGTTGGCTGGATTATCGGTGAACAAGGTCAAAACCCCATCCATATTGGCCAAATCGGTGATTGAGCCAGCTTGGTTGGCCGAATAGCTCAACGGCGGCGATTGCACCCAGCTGCCATCATTCTTTTGACAGAGCGCGGTAAGCGTTACATTAATGTTTTGGCTAGTACGTTGGTAGGAACCCGCTGGAACATATTCTTTCGCTTGTTCTTGCACTGACATAGGTATTCGCTCCTTGTACCAAAAGCCGTTTGCCATAACTTGCTTGAGTATTGTCTCTTACTGATCGGCTAACCTCGAAGCCTCGCTAGCGAACCACACAAAGCAATACTTGCAAGCCATTCAAAATGTATAGATATCTATGATTGAGCGCTCGTCAATTAAACGCCGCTCGCCACCAAATCATGAATTGTTAGCCCTCAAACCGCTCAACATACCTAAAAAATCAGCATAGACATCGATCAGGGCCACGTGTATGCTATGCTGGGTGTAATTAACAGTTAATGTATATTGAGGAAGATTGCATGGAACTTTTGCCAGATTTGCCACTGGTTCATTTACGCTTCGCCTATCGCTTTATGGCCGAAACCCGCTTACCACGTTGGAAGGGCGCACTTTTGCGCGGCGGCTGGGGTCGCGCCCTCAGTAAGGTTTTTTGCATCCCAACCTGTGAGAATGTGAGTGATTGCCAAATTGCCTGCCCCTATCGCAACCTTTTTGCCCCCGAAGCACCGCCAAATCAATTAGTTGGAGTTCGTGAAGCACCACGGCCATTTATCGTGCGCCCGCCACTCGATGAACAAACCCAGTTTAGCGTTGGCGATCGATTAAGTTTCGATTTGATTTTGGTTGGCTCAGCTGAACGCTATGTCATTCCAATTATTGCGGCCTTTGAGCATTTAGGCCGCTTAGGTCTAGGCGAAGATCGGGCGATGGCTGAGTTGAGCCAAGTTGATAGTTTTTCCAGCCAGCGCCAGCAATTCATTCCATTATTGAAGGATGGCCAGTGGTTTGGCATGGCGGCACAACTGCAACCACAATTTTTTCTTGATCACGCCCAGCGTTTTGAGAGCCGCTGGCAATTACAATTTGTCACGCCAACCCGGCTCAAACAGCAGGGCCAGTTGGCACGGCAATTCGATTTACCGCTGATTGTGGGGGCAGCCCTGCGGCGGATGCAACAAATGAATAGCCTCTATGGTACAAAACTTTGGAATTGCGATCTTGATCGATTATTCACCCAAGCGCGGGCGGCACAATTTGAGGCTGCTAACACCCGTTGGGTCGAATGGGGTCGCACTTCGGCAGCAACTGGCCAAAATATGCAGTTTGGTGGAGTCGTGGGCACAATCGATTTTTCGCGGGTTACACCCGAATTAACTGCCTTGTTGCTAATGGCCTCGGCACTGCATATTGGCAAAGCTGCGGTTTTTGGTAATGGCTGGTTTCGGCTACGCTGAGATGTCAGGTGTTAGATGCTAGGGGCCAGCATTTAACGCAGAGGCACAGAGAGCCTGAGGTAGCGGCTAGCAACATTTATTGATACAGCAGAAGGCGGTTTCGTCCTTCGTGTCCTTCGTGTCCTTCGTGGATCAAAAAAGGATCGGTGATATACCACCGATCCTCTGCAAATTAGCTAGCCCTGATTGACCTTGGCTACAATTTCGTCAACTTGGCTGGCCTCGAAGAAGCCGAAGTTAACAAATTTGGCTAATGGAATTGGCTCGAAAATCGCGCGAGTGCTAGCGCTTTGGCCTTCGATAAAAGCTCCAGCGGTCGCATGCAAAATTTCAGCGCCAATCGGATCATCCAAGAATTCCTTGATGGAACTCATGCGCGTGAGCACTTTGCGAGCTGAACGTGGGTCTTCATTCACCGTCAGATCAGCCACTAATGGCAGATCGGCGCTGCAACCACCAGCCAAAATCTGATAGCTGCCGCCTTCCATACGCCAAGCCGCTCGTTGTTGATCATACAGGCTGAAATCGCGGGCAACGAGGGTCAATTCAACGGTTTTCGTCTCGCCAGCAGCCAATTCAACTTTAGCAAACGCCCGTAGTTCTTTAACTGGACGCAGATAGGCCGAATTGCTCGGTTTGACGTACACTTGCACAACTTCTTTGCCAACCCGTTCGCCAGTATTGGTCAGGGTAACACTGACAGTCAAGGGCGTAGCTTCATCGATGCTGGCAGCACTCAGCGCAATCTGATCATAGCGGAAACTGGTGTAGGATAAGCCATAGCCAAACGGGAATAATGGCTTGACCTTGCGCACATCGTAGTAGCGATAGCCAATAAACAGGCTTTCACCATAGCGCACCACTCCCGCCTCGCCTGGATAATTCAAAAAGGCTGGAGTATCAGCAAGATCGTAAGGGAAGGTTTCGGCCAATTTGCCACTGGGATTGACCGCGCCCGAAAGCACATCGACCAAAGCGCTGCCGACAGCCTGACCTGCCAAACCTGCTTCAAGCACCGCACGCACTTGATCAAGCCATGGAATCGTCACGGCTGAGCCATTGATCAAAATTGCCACGGTGTTGGCTTGAACCGCAGCTACTGCCTCAAGCAATTGATTATGTCCAGTTGGCATGTTCATGTGTGCCCGATCAGCGCCTTCAGTTTCGTAGGCATCGGGTAGACCAACCAAAACTAAGCTCAGGCTAGCGTTTTTGGCCGCTGCCACCGCTTCAGCAATTAATTGATCGTTGGTATTGCCATCGTGATCGTAGCCAGCAGCAAAATTAACTTCAACCGATTGGTTTTTTAGCCACGTTTGCAAGGCCTCGAGTGGCGTATCAACCTGAGTTGCATTAATTTCCGAGCTACCAGCACCCTGATAGCGTGGCTTTTGGGCAAAATTGCCAATCACCGCGACTGTGCTCCCAGCAGTTGGCTGCAACGGCAAAATACCATCGTTCTTGAGCAGCACCATCGATTCGCTGGCAGCACGGCGAGCCAAAGCATGATGGGCAGCTTTGTCGTAGCTGGCTGCGGGCTGGCGTTGGGCAATGCCACGCAGAATAATCTTGAGCATGCGACTGGCAGCAGTATCGATAACGGTTTCTGAGAGCGCTCCCTTGCGTACCAAACCAGCCAAAAATTCAACATGATTAAGCGCTGGGCCAGGCATTTCCAAATCGAGGCCAGCAGTTAATGCGGCAGCCTTATCGTTAACTGCGCCCCAGTCGGAAACGACAATTCCTTCAAAGCCCCATTCTTCGCGCAGAATTTCAGTTAGCAGTTGGCGATGTTCGGTCGCATAGATTCCATTGATTTTGTTATAGGCCGCCATGATCGTCCAAGGTTGCGCTCGTTTGACCACACGTTCAAAGGCTGCTAAATACAACTCGCGCAAAGTACGTTGATCGACTTCCGAGCTAATCGTCATGCGCTCGAATTCTTGGTTGTTGCAGGCATAATGTTTGAGCGATGTGCCAACGCCATGGCTTTGCACACCTTCGACAAATGCCGTGCCCAACTCGCCAGCCAAAACCGGATCTTCGGAATAATATTCGAAATTGCGGCCACCCAAGGGCGTGCGTTTGAGGTTGATGCCAGGCCCAAGTACAATTTGCACATTGTTGGCTAAGCATTCTTGGGCAATCGCCTCGCCAATCGCTTTGGTCAAATCAACATCCCACGTTGAGGCAACAGCAGCAGCGGTGGGAAAACAGGTTGCCGGTATCGCATCGATAATGCCAATTGAGGAATTTTCGGGGGGTTTGCGCAAGCCATGTGGGCCATCGTTCATGTTAATCGAGCCAAGCCCCAAGCGTTCGACGGGGTGGGTGCTCCACATATCTTGGCCGATCGTCAGCGAAATTTTTTCTTCCAACGTCATTTGAGTCAACAAGTCGTTGATTTGTTGATCGCTCGCGGTCATGATCCGACCTTTCCTTGCCGCAACATGCAGCATCTACGAGAACCAGTGCAACAGCGCAGCATGGGCAGTTGGCTAGCAGCATTCCAGCCCATGAGCCAACGCCTCGTTGCGTCGCATTCCTAATTCACAAGGTTGATTTGGATCAGCGAAAGGCTATCACACCCGTTCTCAAAATATCGATCTTATGCCAGATACTTGTAATGGTTCGTTGACTTCATAAAATAATCGATTCCCTCACCCCCGACCCCTCTCCCACTGAGGCGGGAGAGGGGCATGCCAATGATGATGGGAAGTCCCCCCTCGCCTCGCTGGGCGGGAGAGGGGGCTAGGGGGTGAGGGCATGCCAATCGACTTAAAGATGGGGGAGAGGGAATCGATCAATCATTTAGTCTATTAACCTTTACAAATAATTGCTAAATAATGAAGCTTGAGCTTGGTTCTTGCAACGTCGCTTGAACCAAGGGCATGCCTAGAAAATGATCGCGCAGTTCATCGCGCAAAATATTACTTGAAATATGGCGAATCAAACGCTGAGCCTGTTGGCGTTCAGTCAATGCCTGATCAGACTGGCCCTGCGTTTCAAGCCATTCAGCTCGCCAAGCATGAAAACGCCATAAATCATGGACATCACCAGCAGGCTGTTCGTTGATCAAGCCCTCGCTCAGTTGCAACGCTTCGCTGATTTTGCCTTGCGCCGCCGCCAACCGAGCACGATAGTTGACGACTAACGACGTGCCAAACCATAACGATGAAAGTTGCTCGACAACTTGCTCCAACAAGCGTTCGCCATGAGCATATTCACTGAGTTTAAGGCTCAACTCAATATGTGCCACTCGCAGCATAACCCCAGCAATCACCTGTTGATCGCCTAAATCAAAGGCTAATACTTGGTGCATTGCCTCGGCCATTGCGGCTGGCTCAGGTTGGGTTTGTTCGAGCGAGATCAACAAACGCAACGCAGCAGTCAGTTGGCGCAAGGTTGATAAGGCTTGATCATTAATTTGTTCCAAATAGGCCTCAGCTGCATCGACGACCGCCAGCGCCGAAGCATAATCGCCAAGCATGCGATACAAACGCAGCAATTCGGTGCGCGAATACATATTCAGCATAATCGGCCCTGAAATGCTCGATTGCTCGATCGATGACTGGAACATATGCAGCGCCTGTTGAATATCGCCAGTTTCGAGCGCAATGCCACCAAGCACCGAGCGCGAAAAGCCCAAATTCCAAGCATTGCCGATCATCACGGACAAGCGTTCAGCTTCACGCGCATAACGCACCGCTTGCTCTAAATCGCGGCGTGAATAGTAGAAATCGGCCATGCCCGAAAGGCTATCGGCTAGCATTGGCAGGTTATTCAACGAGCGCCATAACTCAATTGCTTCACGCAACATTTGCTCGGCCAATTCATGCTGACCACGGTTGATCGCCACCCGATGGAAGTCGTTCAAACAGTAGGCTTGCAGCTCGCGCATACCCAACTCACGCGCAAGGCTCAGGGCTTTTTCGCCCCAAGGTTCAGCATCGGTAAAGCGGCTGAGATGGCCTTCGATCAAGGCGAGGAGCCAATAGCAGCGGGCTTCCGATTGACGATCGCCCTGCTGGGTGGCTAAGTCTAAGGCACGCATGGTATCGCTACGACTGCGCTCAAGGTCGCGATGGAGGCTTGGCAACATCAGCAAACGTGCCCGTTCAATCAACACAATCGTCAACGATTCAGTATCATTTTCGCTGTCGCAGCGTTCAAGCACATGATTATATAAATCGAGCGCTTGTTTGGTCTCGCCAACCAACTCGGTAGCTCGCGCATAATTCAGATACAAACCGCGCACCACAGCCAAGGGCAACTCATACTGATGGCTCAAATCGTGAGCACGTTCATAATGGCGAATTGCTTCGCGCAAGGCATATTGACGATAGGCCACATCGCCAGCCAGCAAGGCATATTCAAAGGCCTTGGGATGTTCGGCATGCATAAAGTGATTGGCCAAAGCTGCTGCCAATTCCTCGCGGCGCGAAGGATAGAGCGTTTCTAAGGTTTCGCCAACCACGCCATGCAAGCGACGACGCTCAGTTTGCAAGGTTGTGCTATAGACCACCTCATGGACCAAGGCATGGCGAAAACGCAAGTAGCCATTGGGATTGGTGCGATCGCGCCGTAGCAACTCGCGATCAACCAACAAGTCGATTGAGTTGCTAAGTCTTTCGGCGGTTGAGCCAAGCACCTCGGCCACTACCCGAATTGCAAAACGTCGGCCAATCACTGCCGCAATGTGCAAAAGTTGGCGTAACTCAGTCGGCAAGCGATCGATCCGTGCTGCTAATAAGCCATGCACACTATCAGGCAATTCGATTTGATTGATTGCCTCAAGCGCCACCCAACTATTGCCATCGTGCATAATCGCTTCACGATCGATCAACGTGCGAATAACTTCTTCGACAAAGAAGGGATTACCATCGGCTTTGTTGAGAATTGCCGTGCGCAAATGCTCGGGCAGGCCATCGAAATGCAGCAAATTGGCAATCAATTCGCGGCCATTGGCGAGCGATAATGGCGCTAGATTCAATTCGAGGCCTTTCAAATCGCGGGCAGCCTCGACCAAACGCCAGCCAACCACCTCGCGATCAGGCCGCGAAGTTGCTAGAATCACCAACGGAATGTCGTTGTGCAATTGCAACAAACTTTGCAGCACATCGACCGAAGCCTCATCGGCCCAGTGAATATCTTCAATTGACCAAATTACGGGGGTATGTTGGCCTTGAGCCAGCACCAAACGCCGCACGGCGGTGATATAGAGTGCTTGCAACGCTTGGGGGCTAAGTTCATCGAAGCGGCGTGAAGCTGGCAGCAACAACAAATGGCTCAGCGCCGGAATCACCTGATCAGCTTGATCGGCCAAGAGTGCCGTGGCAATTTGATGCAAAGCTGCGGCCATTTCATCTTCGCCATCGTTAAGCGACACGCCAATTAATGAACGTACCAAATCGCGCAACAAGGCATAGGCACTTTCTTGGGTGTAGGAGAGACAGCGGGCTTCATACCAAACAACTTGGGGCAATTGCTCCAAACTTTGGTTGCGCCATTCGGTCAACAGCCGACTTTTGCCAATGCCAGCCTCGCCAACCGCAATCACGACTCGTCCGCGCTGCTGAGCCAAATTATCAGTTACTGCCAACAGGCTATCGAGTTCGTTGCTGCGGCCAACCATAGGGCTTTGTAAACCCTTGATCCCACGACCAGATGAGGGGCGCGGATTGAGGCCGCGTAGTTTGAAGACCGCCACTTGTTCAGAACGACCTTTGATTGCTTTTTCGCCCAGCGCCGCAAAATCAAATACATGGGCTGTCATGCGTTGGGTTTCGGGGCCAACCAAAATTTCGCCGTTGCTGGCTAAATCTTGCAGGCGGGCCGCCAAATTAACTGCATCGCCAATCACCGAATAGTGCTGACGGCCAAGCGAACCAATGCCGCCTGCAATCACCACGCCAGTATTGATGCCGATGTGTAAGCCTAGGGCAAGGCCTTCTTGTTGGCTGAGTTCAGCGATCGCATCGAGCATGGCACTGGCGGCGTGCACAGCGCGAATTGGATCATCTTCGTGAGCGAGGGGAGCGCCAAAAATCGCCATAATCGCATCGCCAATAAATTTATCGACGACCCCACCGTAATGCTCGATAATTGGCACCAAACGGTCAAAACAGGCATTAATTAAGCGATGCACCGCCTCAGCATCCAACTGCTCAGCGATCGAACTAAAGCCCACCAAATCGGCAAACATCACCGTAACCCGCCGCCGTTCGCTGCGGGGTAACGGAGCGTCGGCCAACATACGGCCACACTGAGAGCAAAAACGAGCGCTGGCAGGGTTGAGGTTGAGACATTCTGTACATTGCATAGGCGGTGTACTCGGCGCAAAAATATTGCTCCATTATAGCGCGATTTTAACGCTTTTTGAAACAAATGTTTACTAGAAGTTTATGTGAATAATGGTTTAAACCACGCCGTTAGCAGCATTCCAACAGCTCAATTCAGTTTATGGAGAACAAAACCCATCACGCGGAGAGTATTTATGCTGCACCAGCGAAACCTCTTTGATGGTCTGGTCGGAAGTAACGTTAAGCGTGATAGCCATCCCCGTGCAAAACTGATACTTAATCCGTAGCGCTACAGGAGTCTGATCCTCAACAACACGATCATATTGGCGACGCGTTTTGGGATTAAACTCGTTGTCATACCACTCAACAATATCTTCAACTGAGTCGGCAGTGGTAAAGCGCAAACTCTGTTCGGTTGGAGTCTCTGAACGGACGACAGGCTCAACATGCGGCGGATAAAGCGGAATGGGCTGCCAATCAATGAATGTTTCAACCCCAAAGATCTGGTAAAAGGCCATCGACCCAAATTGCCAAACGATAAAGATGATGATCATCAATGCGTACAAATCTGTTAAGGAGAAGCGACGAAGCCGATTCCACAGCCGTACATGCATATAATCCTACTCTCTCACGGATAGTATGAGGTGGTTTTGCTGGCTCAACTGCCAACATAATCGGCGTGAAATGAGCATAGCATAGGCTGTTATTGTTCTGCAAGCCGCATTAAGTAATTAAAATTGAAATACAAAATCTGATTAAAACCACGGCACTCGTTCTGGCTGAAGAACGAGTGCCGTGTACGAGGAGAAGGGTTATAGGACGTTAATTGAATGGCAAGGTGATGGTCGATTGTTGGCCTTGGTCACTGGTGGCGCTGGTGCGAACGCTCGCTGTACCATTGCCAATTGCATTCCAAATTTCAATCCGTACCCGACCATTGCTCAGGTTGGCCCAAGCACCACTGCTGCTCTTGAGGCCAGCGGTTTGGCTATATTGCTCGAAACCTGCAACCGGATCAGTTGGGAAGTAGTTGTAGGTTTCAGTGCGATCATAGCTGCCGTCGCCAGTCCAGTCGTAGGAGATGCGGGCTTGAACCCCGTTGCCCACGGCAGTGTTGGAATCGACGAACAACTTGAATTGGGTGGCTTGGCTGTTGTAGGTACGGGTCAAGCCTGAGATGGTATAAACCAAGGCATTGGTTGGCGTACCATCGCGGTTAGCTCCGCCAGCCGATGGAATGCTGTCAGTGTTGGCCCCTGCGCCTGCGCTCAGGCTCAACGTACCAGCTACATTTTGGGCAGCGCCATCGATGACGTGCAAGGTGTTGCCACCAGCATCGATCTTGGTGAGTTGCCATTGTTGGTTGGTTGCGCCGACATAGTCCCATTGATGGACATTGCCACCATCGGCGGTTGAAGCATCAGCAACATCAAGTGCCTTGCCACTGTGGCGGGCAATAATCGCATAGTAGCCGCTACCAACATCGCGCAAACACCATTGTTGGTTGGTGGTGTTGCCATATGGCCATTGGTGAATGTTGACACCGTTGCCAGTTGCGGTTGTACCGCCAGCAACATCAAGCGCCTTGCCACTATGGCGAGCGGTAACTTTGAAGTAGTTGCTGCCAACGCTTTCGAAGCGCCATTGTTGGTTCAAGCCACCAACATAGCCCCATTGATGCACATTGGCCCCATCAGCGCTTGAAACATCCGCAACATCCAAGGCCTTGCCACTGTGACGAGCCGTTACCCGATAGTAGCTATTGGCATCCAAGCTCACTGCTGAACAGCCGGCAACTGGTGTAGCAGTTGGTAGTAC
>NZ_DOPT01000106.1:0-28850 GCF_003512625.1 Herpetosiphon sp.
GGGGGTGCAGGGGGATTAAAGCCCCCGGCGTTTCCCGCCTTGAGGCGGGACGGAAGGGTGGTGATCACGAATAAGAGTTAAAACCTACCCTTGTAAGGGGCTTGGGGTCAGGGCATGACAATAATCAATGAGATTAAACCACCACTTCTTGAAACTAAGGAGTGGTGGTTAGTTTAAGGAGTAGAAGATGAGTGAGCAACTTTGCCGGGCGCGGATTGCCCAAAATGCCCAAACCCGTGAACCAACCCTCGATCTTTCATCACTCAACCTCACCAACCTACCAGAAACGATTGGCGAATTAACTCATCTTGAAGCATTAAATCTTGCCTGCAATCGTCCGCTGCAACTACCGCCTGAACTTGCAAACCTAACCAAGTTGCGCAAATTGGATCTCAGCTTTCCCCACCAATCTATAATTCCAGCATGGCTCGATCAATTAACCAGCCTCGAAGAATTAGATATTCGGGCAAACCCGACCACTGGCATTCCCGAGGTTTTAACGCGATTACCACGTTTGCAGAAACTTAATCTTTATCTTGATGGATTTGAAGCATTGCCGAGCGAATTGCTTAATCTATCAACGCTACACAATATTACGATTGGTTCAACAAAACTAACCAGATTACCTGATTGGTTCAGTGATTTGCGCATCACAGCTTTAGAATACTATCTCAATTCTATTCCTAACGAGCACTTAATTGGGGCGATAGACTCGCTTCAAGTGCTGGATCTACAGCTTTACTATGGGAAACCTACAGCTTTTCCCGCATGGCTGAGGCAGATGCATCATTTACGCTGGCTTCGTTATAACAGCCAAGCACTGGTGCCACCTTGGTTAATCGAATTACCGCAACTCTCGTATTTGGAAAGCAACGCCGATTTTAGCGAAATCAGCCAAGTTTGGCATTCATGGGAATCACTTGAACAGCTCAAGTGTGGTTATGTTGACGCGACGACCTTGCCACCAAACCTCAAAACCTTAGAAATACCCATCAGCGGATCAGCAATTCCTGAATCAATTCGCCAAGTGCGCCAGCTTGAAGTGCTTCATTTATCGGGTAAAGGGTTTCGCGAGTTGCCTGGCTGGGTTTTAGCATTGCCCAACTTGCACACCTTGGATCTTATCAGCACAGAGATTGATTACATCCTAGCGCCTGACCAGCCGAACAATAGCCTACGAAAACTTATGATGCATACCCTCTACTGTGGTCGCAATCACCGCTTGGATGGTCTACGCAGCCTGCATAGGCTGGAAGAATTAAGCCTGAGTAATCATCGTCTCGGCCAGCTACCCGCATGGCTCTCCGAATTGCAGCATTTACGCGAGTTGTCGATTGATGATTGCGAGTTGACCGATCTTGATCCAAGTTTGGGACAACTTCATCAGCTTGAAGCACTCTATCTTCATGGCAATGCTATTCCGGTCGCGAGCTTAGAGTTAATGTTCCCCCGATTAACCAAACTCCAGCATTTATCATTTGGGGTCGCAAACGATGAGTCATTTCCCGCTAGCCTTCGCCAATTGCATCAACTGCGTAGCTTGTATCTGAGAATCGGGCCAGAGCACAGCATCCCTGAATGGTTGAATCAATTGACCAAACTCGAAAGCATTATGCTTGGCTATAACATTCAGCCAACACAGATCCCTTGGATCGAAGGCTGGCTGGCACTGCCGAAATTACGCGAGATCGATATTCATATCAAGCCAGAATTGTTTGATCCTGAGTTACTACAACGCTTTACCCAACGCGGCGTAAAAGTCAATCTTGGCTAAATTAACTATATGCCGAGGGTGAATCAACACAGCAACAACAATCCACAGCCCACATATTAGGGGTGCAGGGGATGAAAACCCCTGCGTTTCCCGCCTTGAGGCGGGACGGAAGGGTGGTGATTATATAAGCAATCAAAGATAAAAATCCTGCTATTCGCGATTTAACAATTTTGGCGTATGATAGCCTGTGATCGCTCTGCACAGAAAGGATACGACGATGCAGGTCAATCCAGGGATTTTCAAAGCCTATGATATTCGCGGGATTTACCCCAGCGAACTCAACGAAGATGTAGCTTTTTTGATTGGACGCGCTTTCGCCTCATTTTTGCAAGCTGAAACGGTGGTCGTTGGCCGCGATATGCGCACCTCAGGCCCATCGATTTTCGATGCGGTGACGCGGGGCTTGATGCACCAAGGCGCTGATGTGATCAACATCGGGATGGTTAGCACCGATCAATATTATTTTGCTTGTACCAAATTGGGCTTGCCGGGCATGATGGTGACGGCCTCGCACAACCCCAAACAATACAATGGCTTCAAAATGGTCAAAAAAATGCCCCAATTGCTCTCAGGCGATGCCGGCATTCAAGATTTGCGCAAATTGGTCGAGAGCGAAGCATTTGATGAACCAACTCGCCAAGGCAGCATGAGCGAGCTTGACCTGAGCGAAGAATTTATCGAATCGGTCTTGCAATTGATCGATGTAGCCAGCCTCAAATCACTCAAAGTAATCGCCGACACGGGCAATGGCATGGTCGGGCCAATTCTCCAACGGGTCTACGAACGCTTGCCTGTCGAATTAATTGGCCTGTATCTTGACCCCGATGGCACCTTGCCTAACCACGGGCTTGACCCATTGCAACCAGAAAATCGCGCCGAATTGGAGGCTCGCGTGGTCAGCGAAAACGCTGATGTGGGCTTTGCCTTCGATGGCGACGGCGATCGCTTCTTTGCAATCGACAATCGCGGCCAATTTATCTCTGGCGATTTTATGACCGCGCTGATGGGTCAATACTTCCTCGAAAAACACCCAGGAGCCAAAATTTTATATGATGTACGGGCTTCGTGGGCCGTGCCCGAACTAATTGGGGCTGCTGGTGGTGTGCCGCTGATGGAGCGGGTTGGTCATGCCTTTATCAAAGCTCGCATGTCCAACGAAGGGGCAATTTTCGCGGGCGAAGTGACAGGCCACTACTATTTTGGCGATTTCAATTATGCCGATTCAGGCGTGATTCCATCGCTGATTATTTTGGAGATGCTTTCGAAGAAGGGCAAAACTCTGAGCGAATTGCTGGCTCCGCTCGAAGCAACCTACTTTATCTCAGGCGAAATCAACACCAAAGTTGCCGATGTTAAAGCTGTATTGGCAACTTTAGCCGAAAAATATAGCGATGCTGAGCAACACACCATGGATGGTCTATCGGTCAATTATCTCGATTGGCACTTCAATGTGCGCGGCTCCAACACTGAGCCATTGTTGCGGCTCAACCTCGAAGCCCGCAGCAAAGAATTGATGGAAGCTAAGCGCGATGAAGTTTTAGCCATTATTCAAGGGTAAACGAAGACTCAAGGGCTAGGTTTAATGGTTCATTGGTTTGGCAATGAATTGCATACCCTCACCCCCTGTCCCGCCCGCGAGACCATGGGGAACCGCTCCAGCAAACTCCCCTCGCGCCGCAGCGGGAGAGGGGCTGGGGGTGAGGGCACGTAGATCATTACCACCACTCCGATCCCCGACATCTAATAATCAATACCTCAAAAGCTCATATGTTCTATATTTCATGCTATGATAGGTAGGCGGAGCCTTGTTATAGTGATGAAGGAGCATCTGATGAGTAATCGCACGAACGACCTGATTCCCCTTAGCGATATGCATGGCCCCAGCCTGCCCGCTGCCGTTGACCGCGCCACATTTCAAGCCGAACTGAATAGCTTACGGGTGCGTGAGAAGGCCCATACCCGCGAGGGCGATGCGATTGCCGCTGCGCGTCGGCGTTTACCCATGGTTGAGGTTGCTGCCACAACTCTAGTGGTTGGCCCAAACGGCTTGGTTCCGTTGATTGAGGTTTTTGAGGGGCGCAAGCAACTGTTTGCCGCCTATATGATGTGGCATCATGGCGCGAATGCCGCCCAACAATGCGAAGGTTGCACCATGAATGTTGGTCATGTGCTGGAATTGGGCTATTTACACTCGCGCGATGTAACTTTTGCTGTGTTGAGCCAAGGCCCATTTGCTGAGAGCAACCGCTACCGCGAATTTATGGGCTGGGAACTGCCTTGGTATTCAGTGCCCGAATCCTCGCTTGATGCGCTGATTGCTGATCGCCATTTTGGCATCTGGGTGTGCTACGTTCAGGATAATGGTCGGGTGTTTGAAACCTATTGGACAACTGGTCGTGGTTGCGAGCAAATGGGCAGTTCCTATGCCATGCTCGATATGACGATTTATGGGCGGCAAGAGGCTTGGGAAGATTCTCCAGCTGGCTGGCCTCAACGCTTTTTCAACACGCGCTCAGCCCAAATGCGCACTGACGAACATGATCAAGCCGTTAATCGCCCCGCTGGACGGCCAATTTCACACTGGTCACGGCTGGCTGCTGGGCGCTCCGATGATATTATTGATATTTAAGGTTGATCAACATTTGATTGGTGGGGATCGGTCATTGGGGGCTGGGGATCGGAGTCGAGATTGATATACAACTCCCAACCTCTAGGCTTCGATTCTGCCCGAAGAATATCCCGATCCCCGCCAACCGATCCCCAATCCCCAACAATCAATCATCTTTGACATAAGCAATTCTTGGTGCTACCATAGGCGCTGCGGGGAATTTTGGAAACGCATATCCCGACGTTGGAGGGTGCTCATGCAGCAGCAGCTAGAACAGTTTTTGGCCTATTTAACGGTTGAGCGCGGTTTGACCGGTAACACAATTGCCGCCTACCGAACCGATCTTGACCAATTTGTTAACTTTATTGTTGAACGTAACACAGGCAGTTGGAGCAACGTCTCCCGCGATGACCTGTTGGCGTTCTTGCTCTTTCTCAAAGAAAAGCGCTACGCAACCTCCACGATCGCACGTCGTACTGCTGCAATTAAATCGTTTTTTGAATACCTGCAAGGCCAGCATAGTATCACCACGAATCCAACTGAAAACTTGGATTCACCCAAGGTTGATCGGTTCTTGCCCAAGGCAATTACGGTCGCCCAAGTTGATGAACTGCTTGAGTTACCTTTGACCACCAGCGGCCCTGAAGGCTTGCGCGATAAAGCCATGCTCGAAGTGTTGTATGCCACTGGCATGCGCGTTAGCGAGTTGGTTGCGCTCGATGTGGGCGATGTTGATCTGGCGATCCACCAGATTCGCTGCTTGGGCAAGGCCAATAAAGAGCGGAATCTGCCGATTGTTGGCAGCGCCAGCACCGCCTTGGAAGAATATCTCGATATTGCCCGTGGCCAAATTAGCCGTAACGGCGGCGATCCAGCCTTGTTTCTCAATCACCGTGGTAAGCGGCTTACCCGCCAAGGCTTTTGGTTGATTTTGAAGGGCTACGCCGAACGCTTGGGGCTGAGCGATCTGACACCGCATACCTTGCGCCACTCGTTCGCAACCCACATGCTCAACCGTGGCAAAGATCTGCGCGAGGTGCAAGAGTTGCTGGGCCATGCAAGTATTTCAACAACGCAAATTTATACCCACGTAAGCAACGACCGAGCCGTTAAATACGATCAAGCAGCCCAACGACCAACAGTCGCCAATGCTGCTGAAGTCGAATTTAGCGCCTAATCAAATCAGTCGTTGGACTGAACGCAAGCATTGACAACAATGCTACAGTAGCAGCCAACAACGTGATTCATCTTGGTGATGAACCGTAGAAGTAGCTTGGAATGCAACTTTCAGCGATGTGGGGATAGTGTAAGCCCGCAAGTTTGAACCAAGCGAATGGCGACGGGGAGCCAATCACAATAGATCTCAAAGGTGCCTTGGTTCAACCAAGGAACTGGGGTGGAACCGCGAAGCGTTTTGTTTTCTTCGTCCCCAGGCAATGCTAGCAATGGCGTTGTCTGGGGATGAACGTTTTTAAAGGCAAAAAGCAGAAGTCAAAAGGCAAAAATTAACTTCTAGGTTGGCTTCCTCGTCTTTGACTTTCAAGGTCATTTTGCCTTTTGCCCTTTGCCTTTTGCCTTATACTGGAGGTTTATATGCCAGCAACATCGATGGATGAATTGGTTTCGTTATGCAAGCGGCGCGGGTTTATCTTTCCAGGCTCGGATATTTATGGCGGTTTGCAAGGCACGTATGATTACGGCCCGTTGGGGATTGAACTCAAAAACAATCTCAAAGCCGCGTGGTGGCGAGCTATGGTCTATGAACGCGACGATGTGGAAGGCCTCGATGCCTCAATTTTGACCCATCGTTTGGTGCTACGCCACTCAGGCCACGAAGCAACCTTTACCGATCCAATGGTCGATTGTCGCAATTGTAAAAGTCGCTGGCGAGCCGACCAACTCAAAGACAACAAATGTGAAAAATGTGGCTCAACCGATTTGACCGAGCCACGTCCATTCAATTTGATGTTCAAAACCGCTGTCGGCCCAATTGCCGAAGAAGGCTCGTTTGCCTACTTGCGACCCGAAACCGCCCAAGGGATTTTTACCAACTTTAAAAATGTGGTTGATGCCACTTCACGCCGTTTGCCGTTTGGCATCGCCCAAATCGGTAAGGCCTTCCGCAACGAAATTACGCCACGCAACTTTATCTTCCGCGTGCGTGAATTCGAGCAAATGGAGCTTGAATTCTTCGTCCAGCCAGGAACCGACGATGAATGGCATAGCCAATGGGTTGAAGCTCGCTTGCAATGGTGGCGTGATCAAGGCTTGCTCAGCGAAAATCTGCAAGCCTATCATCAAGCTGGCGATGAATTGGCCCACTATGCCAAAGCGACCGTCGATATTCTCTATCAGTTCCCGCATGGTTTGGAAGAACTAGAGGGGATTGCTAATCGAACCGACTTCGATCTTGGTTCGCATACCCGTGGTCAAGCCGATTTAGGTTTATCGGCTAAGGTCGATCCCAACGAAGATAGCACCGCCAAGCTGACGATTCCGCATCCAGAGACCCAAAAGCCTTTGGTGCCATTCGTGATCGAGCCATCGGCTGGGGTTGATCGGGGGGTATTGGCGATTTTGACCGAAGCCTTTACCAAAGAAACCTTGGAAAATGGCTCAGAACGGATTGTGCTCAAGCTCAAGCCACACTTGGCCCCAATCAAGGTAGCGGTCTTGCCGTTGGCTCGCAACAAACCAGAGATCGTTGAAAAAGCCAAGGCCATCAAATCGTTGTTGATGGCAACTGGGATTGGTCGGATTTTCTACGAAGATACGGGCAACATCGGCAAAGGCTATCGCCGCCACGATGAAGTTGGTACGCCCTTCTGCGTCACCGTCGATTTCGATACCTTAGGTCGCGGCGATGATGCCAGCTTGCTGGACACCGTGACCGTGCGCGACCGCGATACGATGAGCCAGGTTCGCATCCATATCAACGAGCTAGCTAGTTATATTCGCGAACGTTTGGTGTAATCACTCACTAAATCCAGATCTTCAAGCCAAGCCCATCATTTGGGCTTGGCTTTTTTTGTAGGGATACCAACTGTTAGCAAGGTGTAAGCTGAGGCTAACCAAGCCTACAAACGAAGGTGGTACAATAGCGCTAGACTATCCCTACAATCCACACCCTGAGGAGCCACCCGTGAAACGTTTTTTTCAACAATGGCTTCATTCGCTCAATTATCCCGACCCCGTTCAACAGCAGCAAGCCCAAATTATGCAGGGCATTCTTTTGGGTTCGTTTATGGCTAGCACTGGTGCGTTAATTGTGCCATTTGTGGCCCCAGTAACCTTCGTTCAATCAATCGGTATTGCGCTGGCAATCGGTGCCGCAATTATGATTTTTCTGGTAGCTTTATTACTGCTGCGGCGCAATTATTTTAAATTGGCGCTCTTTGGTAGCGTTTTTGGTTTATCGTTCTTTTTACTGATTATGTTGCTTGGCACTGGCTTAGCTGATAGCGGCGCGATTATTTTTGGTTTGGCTGTGCCCATGGCTTTGGCTAGTTTGCTCAGTGGTCGCAAATTAACATTCGTGATGATTGGTGTTGGCCTTTTTGGCTTGATAGCCACTGCCCTGGCCGAAGCTTTCGTGCCGCAGATCACGGGCTTTGCCAAGCCCATGGATAAAAACTATGGCGGAATTATTGGTGGATATACCGCAGTTGCCTTGGTGCTTGGTATGGTCTTATCACGCTATAGCAGCGCCTTATCAACCGCGCTCGATGCTGCTCGTACCCGCCAAACCGAGCTTGAGCAACTCCAAGCGAGCCTTGAACAAACGGTTGCTGAACGCACTGCCACCTTGCAAAATACCCTTGCCGAGCTAAAACAACGGGCATCCGAGCAAGCTCAATTGCTTGAAGCCAATCAGCAACAGGCTGTGGTTATTCGCGAGTTGGGTGTGCCTGTGATTCCGCTTGGTGGTCGGCGTTTGGTTGTGCCCTTGGTCGGCCAGCTGGATCAAGCGCGTTTGAATACAATTCGTGAGCGAGTGATCACCGCCGTAGTGCAACAACGTGCTCGCCAAGTGCTGCTCGATGTAACCGGCGTGCCCTTGGTTGATGTGCATATGGCTGGCGAATTGGCCGCCGTTATTGCCGCGACCAGCCTCGTTGGCGCGGAAACCGCGCTCGTCGGCATCAACCCCGATGTTGCCCAAGGTTTGGTTGGCTCGGGCATTGATGTTTCGCGCTTGCCAGCCTTCGCTACTTTAGAACAAGCATTGAATTAGTTGCCGCATCGTTGTAGTTGGGGGAATGGTCGATGGCGCTTGAGCAATCCACACGGGCATTGGTGATTGGTGGTTGTGGCTTTGTCGGCAAACATTTGGTGCAGCAATTATTGGCAGCAGGCCACCCTGTCCGCGTTTTCGATCTCCAGCCCTACCCCGACCCTCAAGTCGAATCGGTTGTAGGCGATTTACGCAAAGCTGAGCAGGTATTGCAAGCCTGTCACGATGTTGGTACGGTGTTTTTGTGTGCAGCAGCGGTCGATTGGGGTTGGGGCAATGCCCAGCTCCTGCACGATGTCAATGTGTTGGGGCCGCAACATGTGGTTGCTGCTTGCCAAGCCACAGGTGTTGCCCAACTGATTTATACCAGCAGCGTTGATGTGGTTTTCGAGGGCAAACCAATTCGGGCTGGCGATGAGCAATTGCCCTATCCCAAGCAGCACTTAGATATTTATGGCGCGACTAAAACCGCTGGTGAACGTTTGGTTTTGGCGGCCAATGGTCAAGCAGGCTTGGCAACCAGTGCCTTGCGATTGGGGGGCGTGTATGGCCCAGGCGATTCGCATCGCTTGCCATCGTTGGTGAATTTAGGCAAGCGTGGCCCAATTCCACGTTTGGGCAATGGCTCGGCGCGATTTTCGCATATTTATGTTGAAAATGCCGCGCACGGCCATATTTTAGCAGCCCAGCGTTTAACCGCCGATGGTGCGATGGGCGGCCAAGCCTATTTTTTGGTTGACCCTAATCCTGATAACTTTTTTCTGTTTCTCAAGCCGATTGTTGAGGCCTTGGGTTTGCGCATGGCCAAGCGCCATGTGCCATTTGGCTTGATGCATTTCCTGGCATGGCCCAGCGAATTCTGGTATCGCACAACGCGCAGCAAAACCCGCCCAAGCCTAACGCGCTACACAGTTACCTCAACCTGCGTTGATTTTTGGTTTACCGGAGCCAAGGCCGCCAACGATTTTGGCTATCAGCCGCTGGTTGATTTGGCCGAAGCGCGGCAACGCACAATTGCATGGGCCAAACGTGAGTTTAATCTAGGCATGAAGTAACATCAAAAGTCAGAAATCAAAAATATAACTGTGGGGCGATGGGCTAGCTGAGATTATTGATAAGCTAATCGACTCATCGCCTATAGCCAAAAGTCAATAGCCAGATACTTGACCGATTAAGCTTATAAACCTTCACCAAAGCAGAATGACAGTAAGCAGTGAATGTGCTATAGTGGTGCAGAACGGCCCAGAGCCGTGAAAGCATTCTTAATTTGGTGCGAAATAATAAGGAGTCACTTGTGGCACGAGTAGCAATCAACGGCTTCGGTCGCATCGGTCGCCAAAGCTTCAAAACCATCTTGGATCACTATCGCGATGAGTTGGAAATTGTTGCAATCAACGACCTGACCGATAACCAAACGTTGGCCCACCTGCTCAAGTACGATTCAACCTATGGTTCATTCGATGGCGATGTTACCGCCACTGAAGATACAATCAGCGTTACCTTCGCCGATGAAGAAGAGCCAATGGTCATCAAGGCCTTGGCCGAGCGCGATCCGTCAAAATTACCATGGGGTGAGCTCAACGTCGATATCGTAATCGAATCGACTGGGATTTTTACTGATGCGACCAAAGCCAAAATGCACTTAGATGCAGGCGCGAAGAAAGTCATCATCAGTGCTCCCGCCAAGAACGAAGACATCACCGTGTGTATGGGCGTGAACGAAGAAAATTACGACGCTGAAAAACATACGATTGTCTCGAATGCATCATGTACCACCAACTGTTTGGCTCCAGTAGCTAAAGTGTTGAACGATAAGTTCGGCATTGTGCGTGGCTTGATGACCACCATTCACTCATACACGATGGACCAAAATTTGCAAGACGGCCCCCACAAAGATTTGCGCCGCGCTCGCGCTGCTGCTTTGAACATGGTTCCAACCACCACGGGTGCTGCTAAAGCTGTAGCTTTGGTTATCCCTGAGTTGAAGGGCAAATTCGATGGTTTCGCCGTGCGCGTCCCAACCCCAACCGTTTCGATGGTTGACTTTGTGGTTGAATTGGCCGAAGGCGCAACCGTTGAATCGATCAACAATGCCTTTATTGAAGCCTCAGAAGGCGCAATGGAAGGCGTGTTGGGCGTAACCAATGAAGAACTGGTCTCATCAGACTTCATCGGTACTTCATACTCAAGCGTGGTTGACTTAAGCTTGACCATGGCAATGGGCGACAAGATGGTCAAAGTTGTTGCTTGGTACGACAACGAATGGGGCTATGCTACCCGCATCGCTGACCTCACCGCCTATATCGCTGAAAAACTCTAAGATCGATTGATCGCAATTGGCCTAAAACGCTGGTGGTTGCAAAAACCACCAGCGTTTGTTGTTTAACCTTGCGCCAACCACACTATGGCTAGTTCGCGAGCTTGCGCAAGGCTCAACGCCAACTATGCAGCGTGCCTAATTCTTCCGATATGGTCATGGGTTATGGTAGGATGGACGCTCTAGTGTGAGGTAATCCAATGCGCTTGCTGTATAGATATGGCCTTGTTATGTTGATTGTTGGATGTTTTAGCAGTTGTTCGCGCTCGGATGTGCAAGAGGTGCTTCAACCAAGCAGCACCAGCACCCCGCTGATCGCACCCGACCCCGCCGAGCCAACCACGATTGATAACCAGTGGCAAACCTTGGAGCCAGGCTTGGAGTTCCGCGAAATTGGCTACGATATTACCAATGTCCAGATTTTGCGAGTTGATCCGGCCTATTTTCGGTTACGTGTTGGCTACGATGTGGCCAGCCCTGGCCGGGTTAGCGAATGGGCTGCCGCGCTCAAGCCAGTTGCGGTGATCAATGGTGGTTACTTTGATGCCCAAGGGCGGGCTACGGCCCTAACAATTTTTGATGGTGTGATCAACGGTACATCCTACGATGGCTTTGGCGGGATGTTAGCTGTCGATAGCGCCGATGGATGGTCGTTGCGTTCGTTGCGCGAACAACCCTACGATAGCACTGAAGTGTTGAATCAAGCCTTGCAATCGGCCCCAATGTTGGTGGTGCATGGTGCAGCTATCGAGCAACCCAACGACGATGGTGATCGCGCCCGCCGCAGTGTGGTTGCCATCGATCAGACGGGACGCTTGTTGCTGATGGTGTGCAGTTGGCCTAGTTTTACCCTAACCGATCTCAGCCAATGGTTGGTCAAGCAAGATCTAGCAATTGATGCCGCCTTGAATCTCGATGGTGGCTCCTCAACAGGGTTGGTTGTTGCTAGCGAAAATCGTTCCTTTAACCTTGATTCGCTGGTGCGTGTGCCCCAAGTGCTGCTGGTTGAACGCCGTTAGTCCTGCATTTAATCATTGACTGCCTGTGCCAAGGCTGGTTGATACCAACAATTGGGAGCGAATGGTTGGTGCATTTGGAGCACGCGTTGTTGCAAGCTAACATGGCTTGGTGCTTGTAACTGTGCTTCGGCCACAATTCGATAATATTCGTAGCCATTGCTGGCTGCCCGTTGGGCCAGTTGTTGCCATTGGCGTTGGGCAGCTAGCTCATCACCAGCAGCTTGCGTAATCAAGGCATCAAGGCATGCATGATCGAGGGCAATTTCGCCGTTGCCGGCGAGCGGCAAACTATGGCTAAACACCGTGCGAGCATGCTCAGCCCCTTCAGTGAGCAACATCAACAAGACTGAACGCCGCTCCCAAGCCATGCGCAATAAATTGTTGCTTTGGGCAATGGGCATGGCTGCAATCCGATCAAGGCTTTGCCGCGCTGCCCGTAGATCTCCACGCAACAACTGCCCAATCGCCAAAGTATCCAAAATTACGCCTCGGAAAAATGGCTCGCCACCCTCGCCAAGCATATGCAATAAATTTTGGGCGATGGCTTCAGCTTGCTCGGTTTGACCCAAGGCCAACAAGGTCATGGCAATTTGGTTGCGCGAATTGTACCAACCTTGCTGATCGTCGATCTGTTGTTTGATCGCGCAGGCTTGTTCGAGGGTTTGTAACGCCGCTTGGGGCTGGCCGCGCATCATTTGAATAATCGCTTGGGTGTGTTGCATGCGGGCTTGAGCATAGACATCACCAATTCGACGCAAGCCTGTAACCGCATCGTTAATCGTGGCTTCGGCGCGGTTTAAATCGCCTTTGGTGTAATAGAGATTAGCCAAATTTACAAAGGCCCGTGGTCGCACCCGCTCCAAGCGGGCAATGCGGGTTTGGGCAATCACATCGAGCCATGTTTGAATGCTGGCATCGACTTCGCCAGTATATTGCTGCACAATTGCCAAGGTTCCGCCAGCCCGCGCCCGAATTTCAGCGATCGTCATAATTGCCTCAGGATCAAGTTGGCTGGTCAGGGCAATCGCTTGTTCGGCGGCTTGACGAGCAAGCGCAAATTGCGATTGCATCAAAATCGCTTTGCTCAGTGCCATTTGTAACAAGCCATGCAAGCGCACCTCACGCGAATCAAGCGTGGCAATGGTTTGTTCGAGCAAGCTTTGGGCGGCAGTAGCTTGATTACGATGCAACATGGCCCCAGTTAAGCGCCAGACCAAATGTGCCCGTTGATTTGGTTGCCAGGCCAAAGCCAACGCTTCGCGATACATGGCTTCGGCTTCGCTAGCTTGGCTGGTAGCCATCAAAAATTCACCATAACTTTGCAACCACGCAAACAACAATTCAGGATGCTGTTGCTCAATCGTTGGGCGAATGCTTTGCAAAATTGCCGCCGCCGCGCTCGATAAACCCTGATTCATCAAGGGATCAAGTTGTTGTTGCAGGCTGTTGAGCGCCGCAGGCACATCGCCCGCCGCAAGATAATGCTGGGCGGCCCGAATTGGGTCAATTCGTTGATCTTCGAAAACTCTCGCAAGTTGCTGGTGCAGTGCTTTGCGGCGACTGGGCTGACTGCGCAATTGGGCATAAATATATTCTTGTACCAGCGGCAGCACATAGGCATGGCTGGGGGCATCAATCAACTGGCGGCGGGTCAGTTCGCTCATGGCCTGTTGCCATTGATATGGCCCATCGACGGCAAAACTACATTCCATCGGCCATTCAGCATGCAAGTTTAGTGGCTGAGCAGCAACCGCCAACAAGGCTAGCAAGCGTTCGCTGCTGCTCGGCAATTGACCAAGCATCTGGTCGAGCACAAAACTGGCAATATGTGGCTCGTCGATCAAATGCTGCATCAAAGCTTCATCGGCTCCGCGATCGCCCAATAAACCAATAGTTAAGCGCAATAATGCCGGATTCGCTTGAGTGCGTTCGATTAATTGTTGGCTGTGGGTTGGGCTAAGTTGCGTTCCATAATGCTTGAGCAAGCGTTGAGCTTCAATTAATTCTAATCCATGCAACGACCAATAACTAAAGCCTTGTAAATTGAATTGTTCGCGGCTCAGTAGCAAGATTTGGCTGGTGGTTTTTTGGGCTAGCTGTTCAAGCATCAAACGCAGTTGCGGTTGATCAATCAGCAATTGGGCATTATCAAAACAGAGCAAAGCCGGAATGTGCTGCAAACCGTTGATCAACAAGCCTAGCTGACGTTCAAAACTCAAACCAGCTTCGCCATCACGCGGCAAGTGCAATAACGGCTCAACCTGATCGTCGCCGTGGCTCAACAAAAATAGCGCCAACTGGCGAATCAAAATTTCGCTCGAAAGGCTCAGCGTGGGCGTAAAACTCAGCCAAAAGCAGCGCTCGCCCCAACTTTGGGCGATTTGGCTGGCGATCACGGTTTTGCCAACTCCAGCTAGCCCATTGATGCACAAACATCGTTCGTTGGCTAAGCGTTGTTGCACGTGGTTGGTGGCCTGGCGTTCGATTAAAAATGGGGGCAAGGGTGGAGGCAAATCCAGCAAACCAAGTTCGCTGTGTTGTTGCTGCTCGATTTTTTTGGTGACCGTGACGCTCGTGCCAACCAATGACTCGCCACGAGCCGCCGCTGCTAGCTCCAACAAACGCGCGACGCTTGCGGGATCATCACTGAGATCGAGCGCTGGAACCATTAATGCTACTAAGGTTGTGAGGTCGGGCAAACGCTGGTCGTTTTCCAAGCGCGAGATATGGGCCTCGCTATAGCCCGTGGCAATCGCTAAATCGCGCTGGGTTAGGCGTGCTCTGCGTCGCAGAAAATGCAGCAGCGCTCCAAACGTGCTGAAAGATTCGAGGGTAACTGCTGGCATCGCAAGCCTCCTAGGTGAGTGGAAATTATTGGTGGCCGTGAATCGTCATGCAAGCGGATAGCATCGTTGGGGGTACGTGTTGCACCCAAAACAGGTTGCATACTCAACAAAGAGCCGCATTTTGACAAGATTTGTCATATTTTTCAGCCTTGGGTTTGCTATGCTAGCTCGCAGATGAGGTTCAGCAGCAGTTATACCGAAGGAGTTGAACTATGCGACGAATCGTCCGACGCACAGTAACCACCGTTACGACGATCACCACCACGATCACGTGGCAAGAAACTGCTGATGAACCAAGTGATCGTCCTGATCTTGACCAACATCCGCCAGACCCTGAGCCAACTGCTGAGCCTGATAGTAGCCAAAGCGATACCTTTGGGCAAATTGCTACTTGACTCACCTCGATTTGGTGATTAGATTGAACGTATAGCCGCAAGCTGTATGTGGTAGAACCCAGCGTTTATTGATGGAGGATTTACCATGAGCAATGATCAATATTCCAACCAACCGCCGGTTGATCCAAATTATCAACCCTACAACCAAACACCACCGCCCAACCAACAGCAACCCTATAGCCAAACGCCGCCCAACCAACCGCAACCGTATCAGCCCTACAGCAACCAAGCACCACAATCGTACCAACCACAATCCCAAGGCCAATTTGTGGTGCCAAGCGCCAATCAATTAACCAGTAGCTTCAAAAGTTCATCGCTGGGCCGCCGTTTGGCGATTGGCGGTGGCCTACTGGCATGGATCTGCTACTTCTTGCCATGGTATCACGTGAGCACCGAAATTTTTGGAGTTAGTGATAGCACATCGTTTAATGGGTTGCGTGGTCTTTTACCATGGATGGGCTTTATGGTATTAACCTCAGTCTTGGTAAATCTCCTTGGCCCATTCTTTGGTCAACAGGTCTATCCGCGCTTTCAACGTTCGTTGAATAATTTCTCGTTGGGCAAGGCTGCATTTTTTGGGCTAGCTGCGGCGCTCGGCTTAGCCCTGATTGGTGGATTTATCGTTAGCCCCAGCGATCAAGGAATTGCTGGCATTGATGCTGGCTTTAGTTTTGGCTTCTATCTCTCAATTCTGGCGTTGGGTACGGCGACCGCTGGCGGCTGGCTGATGCAGCAAAGTGGCGAATAGCCTCGCTGATTAATTATTGATGGTGTAATTTGAGCTATGTTCGATTCCCAACCTACGTGCTGAATAATGGTAGGCTGGTTGGGAATCGGCTTTAATCTAGGTTGAACAAGCTAGGTTTAACTATCACTCGAAACCAGGGTGGTTTGCATTCGGCAAGCCTAAAAAGCCATTGATCTCGGCAGGTCGCCATGGAAGACCAAAATTGCGCAGCATGCGTTGGGGAACCCGATAGCCCCCATTAACCGTAGCAAATGCCACATGTGCCAGACACATAACGACCGTTGCTTGAATATTGCCCCGCTCAATCTCCGACTTCTTATAATGCAACCGTCCAAAGGCAATAATTAAAAGTGCGGCAACATCCTCTGCACTCAAAAATAGTCCTCGTAGTTCGAGGTAAGCAAGACACTGTTCAGCAAGGACAGTTCGCTCGATTAATGGACGGTGATAGAGTACCAAAGCACAATCGAACCAATAACGCCGCGTCAGTCCAAGCGCATTATAGTTTTTAATCAGTGTTAGATCGTTGATCAGGATGGTATCGATTAGCCATGAATAGAGTGCTTCAGGAACCGGCTGCGCAGTTTGAGCGACAACCAACGCCGCCGTCAACTTTATGACCGGCTCTTGTGCTTGCTCAAATGTCTCGACTACCCATGCGAAAGCAACCGGGTTGGCACTCGCCCATGCAACTAGATTGTAGCCAGCCCGCAGCATTGGGCGGTGCTCGGTCTGCGCATAGGGGGCGATCTGCGACCATAACGCTCCATCAACTGTAGTACAACAGGCGACAATCGTTAATGTTTTGGAAGCGATATCCTCATCAGGATCATGCAGCAATGGCAGGAGCGTAGGAAATGCAGCGACAACCAATGGATAGATCGTTGCCCGTGCCTCTGCATCATAAGGATCTTCATCCATCTATATCTTTTTGTTCAGCAAGTAGCCATAGGCAATCAGTGATGGAATCGGTGGAGCAATCCCTTTAACGATAATCATAACTAATGCAGAAGCACATGAGCAGGTATGCCCCGAATGGGTTAGAAAGATCCGTAAAAGATAAGGAAATGCCGCCAGTGCTGCAGGCCAAACTCCGCCTTGATGCACGATTGAAGCCGATAGCGCCGAATGCGATTGTTGAATCACCTCTGGATCGGGATGCGTCAGGTTGCGGAGATGCTGCGGGGTATCGGTGGCATAGCCATAGGCATGATCAATCGTATGCCATGGAATCGCATCAAGTTCATCGGTCATACACGATCCTGTTCGCGGTTTTCAGCCCATAAACGCGGATTTATTACCTCAATCACTGTTCCCTCACAGATTACAGGTCGTCCTGCACGAAACTCAAACGTCAGCCCTTCATGGATTTTTTCCTGCTGTTGGTCAGGCTCAAGGAAACTAATCCAACCGACGATGGTTTCACCAGGAAAGGCCATACGATCATCAGCTGAAAAAAAGACGCAGTAGAAACCAAGCAAATCATGCGGATAATAAAATGATGTTCGGGTTTCTTTGGTAAAAAAGACCGGAACTTTTGGCGACGTACTACCGAAAAACGTCATCGTCACAGCAATATCTGGCTGATAAGCCATTGCTCTCCTCGAATGCTACTAATGTTTGATTCGGGCTAAGAGTACAACATCAAGATCAATATCAATAATATACATACAAATCTCGTTCATTGCGCACCTCAGTGGTAGAGATCTATTGATAGTATAGCGAATGTGGCTAGAGGGGTGGCAGGTATTTTAAGGCAGGTTGCCTTGACTGGCTCGCTTGCCAAAGCACCCTGAAATCGCCGTGTGAAATATGATACAATTGAAGCGACGGACTGCATTGAGTCAGCCCGCCACCAAAACCAACGGGGGGCTTTTTTAATTATGAATGTACAATCGCTTCTTGAAAAAGCAGTCAATGGTGAGCGTCTTTCGGCTGAGGAAGGGCTGTTTTTGTATCGTGAAGCTGACCTGCTGGATTTAGGCATGGCTGCTGATGCGATTCGCCAACGGCTTGTGCCCGGAAACTTAGTGACGTATCTTGTTGATCGCAACGTCAATTATAGTAATGTTTGCACGACCAATTGCCAATTCTGTGGTTTTTATCGCCCATTGGGTCACCCAGAATCCTATGTGCAAACCTACGAAGAAATTGGTGCTCGTTTAGCCGAGCTTGTCGAATATGGTGGAACCCGCGTGCTGATGCAGGGTGGCCATCATCCTGAATTGCGGCTTTCGTGGTATACCGGCTTACTGAGCTATTTGCGCGAACATTATCCTAGCATCGAGCTTGATTGCTTCTCGCCTTCAGAAATCGATAATCTGGCTAAGGTCGAGAACATGAGCATTCGCGAGGTGTTGATTGCGCTGAAGGAAGCTGGCTTGGCTGGCGTGCCTGGCGGCGGCGCTGAAATTCTCGATGATGAAGTGCGCCAACGGGTTAGCCCACTCAAGCAAGATGCTGCTGGTTGGCTCGAAGTTCAGGGTACAGCGCAATCGCTGGGCATGGCCACCACCGCAACTATGGTGATTGGCTTCGGCGAGTCGCTTGAACAACGTATGAATCACCTTATGAAATTGCGTGATTTGCAGGATGTTTCGTTGCGCGAGTATAACAATGGCTTTATTGCCTTTATTTCGTGGACCGTCCAGAAATCGGAGTTGACCTCGTTGGGTCGCTCGAAGTTCTCGGACGACTACGGGGCAACCGCTGCCGAATATTTGCGCCACACCGCGCTTGCCCGAATTATGCTCGATAACTTTAATCATATTCAGGCTTCATGGGTAACTCAAGGACCAAAGATTGGCCAAGTTTCGCTGAAGTTTGGCATCGATGATTTTGGCTCGACCATGCTTGAGGAAAATGTGGTTTCCAACGCCGCTCACGACACCTACCAATGTATGGGCGAACGCGAAATCCACGGTTTTATTCGCGATGCTGGCTTTATTCCAGCCAAACGCGATACCCACTACAACTTGATTCAAGCTTTTGAAGACCCCAAAGATAGCGAAAACGTGCCATCGATGGGCATCAAACAGCCACGTCAAGCCAAGCAGGTCGAAATTCCATTAATGGTTAAATAGGTTTTTCGGCGAACGCTATGGATGCTTGGTCGTCCATAGCGTTTGTATTTAAGCAACGAATGGCTGTGTGCGATGTTTACCTGCCGCCATATTTCCAAGCAATTTGGTACGCTGCCCGTGATCGATGAGGTCAGCTTTGATCTTGCGCCTGGCGAGGTGGTGGGCTTGACTGGCCAAAGTGGTGCTGGTAAATCGGTATTGGTGCGTTTATTGGCGGGCTTGGAAAAACCCGATACTGGGGTGATTTCGACCCGTGGCCAATTAATTAACTCGACCCAAAGTGCCTTTCGGGCTGGGTTGGCGGTCATCCATCAGCAGCCAGTGCTAGTTGAGCATTTGGATGTGGCGAGTGCGATTTTTTTGGGTCACGAGGTTGGGCGCGGTTGGCTGGGTTGGTTATCGTTGCCCAATCAGCGCCATCACGACACCATGGCGCGGCAAATTCTAGCCCAACTTGGTTTAGAGTTGCCATCGTTGCGCACCTTAGTTCGTAATTTATCGAGCGAACAACGCCAGATGTTGGCGATTGCGCAGGTGCTGATCCGCAAGCCGCAAGTTGTGATTATCGATGAGCCAACGCCGCTACTGCGCTACGAATATCAACAAACGCTGCTCGAATTGATTCGCGAATGGCAAGCGCAAGGTGTGGCGGTGCTGTTTAGCAGCCAAAATCTTGATCATCTATTTGCAGTGAGCAATCGGATTTTGGTGTTGCGGCGCGGGCGCTTTGTGTTCGAGGCGGCCACCGAAAAAACCTCGCGTGAGGAAGTGGTGCGGGCACAAATTGGAGCGCGAGATCAGCAACATCTCACACCAATTATTTGGGCCTTGGAAAATTACCATCGTGCCAGCCAACAAGCCGAGGCCTTGCGCCAAAGCCAATCCAGCCTAGAGCACGATTTAGCTAGCCAGAATCAGCTTAATCGCCAATTGATTGGCCAACTCGATCAACAGGTCAGTAATCTTGATCGCGCCAATGCGGCCTTGCAAGAAGCCCAACGTCGTTTGCTTTCCGAGCGCGAAGGTGAGCGCAAAGTGCTTGCCCGCGAGCTGCACGACCAAGTTATTCAAGATTTGGTGAGCCTCAATTATGATATTGATAATTTGCGCAGCCAAATTGACGACCCTGAGCAAGCCAGCCTTGGGCTTGACGATTTGCGCGATAACATTCGCCAATTGGTGAGCACAGTACGGGCAATTTGTGGTAACTTGCGCCCGCCAACCATCGATAGCCTTGGGGTCAATGCGGCAATTCAATCGTTTGTGCGCGATTGGAGCAGCCGCAGCGGCATTGAAGTGCAGCTTGATCTCGACGACGATTTAGAGCGCTTGCCCGAAATGCTCGAAATTTCGGCCTTTCGCATGATTCAAGAGGGCTTGAGCAATGTGCGTAAACATGCCCAAGCCACCAAAGTTGGCATTAGCCTGCGTACCACCGCCCGCCGCACTCTGCTCCTGACGATTGCCGACAACGGGCGCGGCTTGCAAGCTGAGATTAATTTGGCGGCGCTGGCGAATGCAGGCCACTATGGGTTGCTGGGCATGAGCGAACGGGTGGCGCTGGTTGGCGGGCGTTTCCGCGTGCACAATCGGGCTGGCGGCGGTCTCATCCTCGAAATCGAAATTCCCTACCAACCACTTTAACTAATCGCGATAGCCTTGATCGATCGGCAAATTGGGCTGATGGGCTGCCTGCACCGCCAAGCGATCGCAACGCTCGTTATCCTTGACTCCAGCGTGGCCAGGCACTTGCACCCATTCAATTGTGTGGCCTTGAGCTAGCTCCAACAATTGTTGCCAAAGATCCGGATTTTTGACTGGGCCAGTTGTTGTGCGCCAGCCATTCTTGCTCCAACGCTCGGCCCAACCTTTGTGCATGCCATTGATCACATAGGCCGAATCGCTATAAACCACTACCTTGCTCGGCTGGCTCAAGGCTTGCAGGCCGGTAATCACGCCCATCAACTCCATGCGGTTGTTGGTGGTGCGAGCAAAGCCGCCCGTTAATTCGCGCATCTCCGAGCCAGAACGCAATACCACGCCATAACCGCCTGGTCCAGGATTGCCATCGCTGCCGCCATCGCTGAACAACACCACTTTGCCTTCGTCCAAAGCTTTTTGCGGATCAATTGCTAAGCTGACTGGAGTGAGATCAACGTTTTGGGGAATGCGTTGAGGCGCACGGCCCGCCCGTTCGCGATACCATGCCTCGGCATCAGCAAAGCTAGCAAACCCCTTAAAAACCGCCTGATCGATGCCCTTGACTTGGGCTTCAGCACCATCGTTGCCAAACCATTCGTTGTAGATTCCAGGTTGGCGACCCTTGACCACCGCATAAAATTTTCGTTTTGCCATACAACTTTCTATTTAACCTAAAACACCCCAACTCAAACAAGCCTGAGTTGGGGTACAAATACTTACTTAATCAGCAACTTCAACGCGCCGCTGACACTATCGGCGGGGCTGATTTTGCCTTGAACATCGATTAAATAGCCGTTTTCGTCGATGATAAAGTGCGAACGAGTTACGCCCATATATTTTTTGCCGTACATCGACTTCTCGCCCCAAACCCCGTAGGCCTCAGCGAGGCTATGTTGCTCGTCGGCCACCAGCAAAAATGGCAGATCAAACTTGGTTTTGAATTTTTGGTGCGAAGCCACCGAATCTGGGCTGACCCCGATCACGACGGCATTTTGTTCCTCGATTTGTGGATAGGCATCGCGAAAACCACAGGCTTGGGTGGTGCAGCCAGGCGTATCATCTTTGGGATAAAAATAGAGCACCACACGCTTGCCCCGAAAATCGCTCAAGCGAATCGTTTCCCCATTATCGGCGGGCAATTCAAATTCTGGCGCAAGATCGCCAACGTTTAATGTTGTCATCAGTAAAAGCCTCACACAAAAGAGTTGATTGGATGTATTGTAGCCTGTTTTAAGCAAGGATGAATGCTGAAGTATGAAATTTAATCACGAAGCGCACAAAGGACACGAAGTTAGTTACCTTCGTGGTTCTTCGTGTCCTTCGTGGTTAAAAATTAGGCTCTTACCCGCTGCTCAACACTCGATTCGCGCACAATCAGCTCGCCTTGCAAAATGATTTTGCGGGTTGGCCGTTGTGGGTCTGCCACCCGTTGCAAGACTAATTCCGTCGCTGAGCGGCCAATTTCATCGGTTGGTTGGGCTAAAACAGTTATCGCTGGCTGCACCAAACTGGCCCAAGCTGTATCATCGAAACCAACCAAGCCAATTTGCTCAGGCATCTGCAAACGCCGTTCACGAATGGCTTGAAGTGCGCCAGCCGTCAGTAAGCTATTGCTAGTAAAAATGGCCTCTGGTGGTTGCGGCAAACGCAAGAGATCCAAGGTTGTGCTATGGCCAGCTTCGCTGCGTGGTCGCACAAAGCGCAAATATTCGGGCTGCATGCTGATGCCTGCATCGCGCAAGGCATCTTCAAAGCCGCGTTGGCGTTCGCGCCCAGTCGTGCTGGCCTCACCAAAAATCGCCCCAATCCGCCGATAGCCTTGATTGATCAGATGTTGGGCCAAGGTATAACCAGCGCTCACATTATCCAACAGCACGGCATCAACATCGCCACTGCGCAACGAACGGTCGATTAATACGGTCGGAAAGCTCAAATTCAATTCATGAAAGCGATTGAGGGTTTGTAAGGTGGGCGAGAAAATCACCCCAGCCACTTGCTCGTCGCCCATCAGTTGCAAATACAGCAATTCTTTTTCGGGATTTTCATCGGTGTTGCAGAGCAGCACATTGTAGCCATGGGCATAGGCCGTATCTTCGACGGCACGGCTAACGGCGGTAAAAAAGGGATTACGAATATCTGAAACGATCAAGCCCAAGGTGTTGGATTGCTGCGAACGCAAATTGCGGGCAATCAAATTAGGCCGATATTCGAGCTGAGCCACCGCCGCTAACACCCGTTCGCGCACCTCTTGCCGCACATGCGGATGATTGGCCAAAACCCGCGAAACTGTCGCCGTTGAAACATTGGCTGCTTTGGCAACATCTTTGATGCTAGACATAGCGAGACTCCCCTTGGCAGTAGTCGATTGCAGTGCTGAAAACGATTGCGGCATTATAGCAGATTAGTGCGCTTTTTCTTAGGATGTATTGTAATCGATTTCACAATAGAATGCTAGTACCTAAGCCAAATAGTGGCTTGATAGGCTTATTCTACTGAAAAACATTGTAAAATCAAGCCCTCTTGTGAAAAGTATTGACAAATTCTTTGTAATCGATTACAGTAATTTCAGCAAACAAATTCAAAGCTCTCCCCGCAACCCTACCTGAGCCACTACTCACAACGGGTAGCCATCAGCGACAAAGGAGTCCGACGTGATCGAGCTACAGCAGCGTCATATCCAACTCAAGAGTCAGCCCGCCAACAAGCAAGCGGCAATTCAACAAGCAGGCCAGCTTCTGGTTGCCAATGGGCAGATCGAGTCTGGCTATATTCAAAGTATGCTCCAACGCGAAGCCCTTTCGAATACTTATCTTGGCAATGGCATCGCAATTCCTCATGGTTTGCCCGAAGCCCGCGATCTGATTCGCCAAACCGGAATTGTGGTACTGCAAGTGCCCAACGGGGTGCAGTGGAATCCAGGTGAAACTGTGCACTTAATCGTTGGCATCGCCGCTCGCTCCGATGAACATATTGCAATTTTGCGCCAACTTACCCGCGTGCTTGGCGATAAAACCTTAGTTGACCAACTCACCCACACCACCAATCCTGATGATCTGATTCGCGCATTGACTGGCGCTGAAACGGCTCCCGCAGCCTCAGCGGCTCCAGCTATCAGTGTGGCGGTTGCCAGTGACCAGCCCTTTTTTGAAACCAAAGTTTTGAATCCCACTGGCTTTCATGCTCGCCCGGCCACAACCTTTGTTGATTGCGCTAAGCGTTTTCAAGCGGAAGTGCGCATACGTTATGGCTCGCGTGAGGCCAATGGCAAAAGCTTAATCTCTATTTTGCAACTTGGCATTCCCCATGGCGCGACGATTCAGGTCACGGCTCAAGGTGCTGATGCCGCTGCGGCGCTACGTGGTTTACAACAGGCATTGGCCCAAGGCTTAGCTGATGAAACAGCGGAAACGCTTCCAACACGCGCTGCAGTCGATGTGCGCTGGACACCCAAGGCCGTTGAGCAGACGATCAATGGCATTAGCGCCGCGCCAGGCTTGGCGATTGGCTTGCTCCGCCGTTATAGCCATAGCGAGTTGGTGATCGAAGATCGGCCAAGTGACCCGATGGTTGAGGTCAATCGCTTTGAGCTGGCATTGGCCGCTGCCCAAGCCGAGCTGTCAACGCTCTATGATGAAGTGCAAGCGCGAATTGGCTCAGGCAAGGCGGCGATTTTCCGCGTGCATAGCGAAATGTTGAGCGATACCAGCCTTGTGCAACAAACCGTCTCGTTGTTATTTGAAAAACATAGCGCTGAATGGGCTTGGCATCAGGTGATCAGCGGGCGCGTGGCCCAAATCGAAAAACTTGACGATCAAGTGCTAGCTGGCCGTGCGGTTGATCTGAGTGATGTTGGTCAGCGGGTGTTACGCCAGTTGATCGGCGGCGATCATCAACGGCCTTTGAATGCAGCCACGCCAGTGATTATTTTGGCCGACGATTTGACTCCCTCAGATACCGCCGCCTTTGACCCCGACACTATTTTGGGCTTTGGCACAGTACGCGGCGGCCCAACTTCGCACACCGCAATTTTAGCGCGTTCGCTGGGAATTCCAGCAATCGTTGGGGCTGGCGAAGGCTTGTTGAATTTGCCCGAAGAAGCAATTGCAATTCTCGATGGCTACAACGGCAAATTGTATCTCAACCCAAGTAGTGCCGATATCGAGGCCGCGACCAACTTGCAAGCCGAATTGGCCGAACAACACGAGCGTGCTCAAGCTACGCGCTTCGAGCCAGCCCAAACCAGCGATGGCCATCGAATCGAAATTGCTGCCAACATCAATCGCGTTGCTGATGCGAGTGTTGCCGCCGCTGCGGGAGCCGAAGGCGTGGGCTTGATGCGCACCGAATTTCTGTTCCTTGAGCGCGATAGTGCTCCCAGCGAGGAAGAACAATTCGAGGCCTATCGCGATATGGTGCAAGCGATGGCGGGCCACTCGGTGATTATTCGCACGCTGGATATTGGCGGCGATAAAGTTGTGCCCTATCTCGATTTGCCCAAAGAAGATAATTCGTTCTTGGGCATTCGCGGGATTCGACTCTGCCTAGCCCGACCTGAATTATTTATCCCACAGCTCCGTGCGATTTATCGCGCCGCCGCTTTTGGGCCGCTCAAAATTATGTTCCCAATGATTGCCACCTTGGAAGATTGGTACGCCGCCCGCGATTTGGCTGAGCAAGTGCGCCGCGAACTCGACGCGCCTCAAGTGCCACTCGGCATTATGGTCGAAGTGCCATCGGCGGCAGTGCTCGCCGAACAATTTGCCCAAGAAGTCGATTTCTTCTCGATTGGCACCAACGATTTGACCCAATACACCCTAGCAATGGATCGTTTACACCCACAATTAGCTAGCCAAGCCGATGGCCTGCATCCAGCGGTGCTGCGAATGATCGACCTGACCGCCCACGCCGCCAACGCCCACAACAAATGGGTTGGTGTATGTGGTGGCATTGCCGCCGATGCCCGTGGTTCCTTGATTTTGGTGGGCTTGGGCGTGCATGAACTCAGCGTCAGCGTACCAGCCATCGCCGAACTCAAAGCTGCCATTCGTCAACATAGCTTGGCCGATTTACAAGCACTCGCGCAACGTGCCTTGGCATGTCGCAGTGCTGCCGAGGTACATCAATTATGAGTATCGTTACATTAACGCTCAATCCCGCCATTGACCAAACGATTTTCATCAATAATTTTCAGCTGGAAACCGTCAATCGGGCCTACGATCTCAAGAGCCATGCTGGGGGCAAAGGCGTGAATGTCGCCTCGCTGTTGGCAGCCAACGGCCATAAGGTGGTGGCAACTGGCTTTTTGGGCGACCAAAACACCGAATTATTCGATAAATTGTTTGCCGAAAAACAAATCGACGACCAATTTATTCGAATTCCAGGCCAGCCACGGGTTGGCATCAAAATTAGCGATCAACAAACCCAACGTACCACGGAAATTAATTTGCCTGGCTTGACCCCAACCAACGAGCAATTGGATGCGATTCGCGCCACAATCAAACGCTTGGCTGCTGACGATAATCAATGGTTTATTTTGGCGGGCAACGTGCCGCCAGGTATTCCCAGCACAATTTATGGTCAGCTGATCGAAATTATTCGCGCCGCAGGCAAGCAGGTTGTGTTGGATACCAGCGGCGAGGCCTTGCGCTACGGGTTGGCTGCCTCCCCAACCATCGCCAAGCCCAACCTTGCCGAACTTGAGCAATTTGTAGGCTACCCGCTGACCAGCGAACAAGCCGCCGCCAAAGCAGGCCGCGAACTGCTCAGCCATGGCATCAAACTGGTGGTAATTTCGATGGGCGAACATGGCGCACTCTTTTTGGATAACGCCCAAAGTTTGGTGGCGATTCCGCCGAGTGTGGCGGTACAAAGCACGGTCGGCGCAGGCGATGCCATGGTTTCAGGCTTGGTTGCCGCCCAAACCCAAGGGCTTGATCTTGCGGCGAGTGCCCGCTTGGCCACGGCCTTTGCTGCCGCCAAAATCACCCAGCTTGGCAGCAACTTACCCGCCGCCGAAATTGTCGAGCAGATTCGTGCTGATGTGGTGATTCGCCCATGCAATGCGCAACTTGATGTGTTGCAACGTGGCGCGAATCAACTTAAAGGCGTTCCACTCTAATTTAAGAATGAATTATGAATTATGAGAGATGAAGGCAGAAGGCAAAATCAAAAGCCGAGTGATCAGGGGTCAGGGATCAGACGTTGAAACCGCGAAGCACACGAAGGACGCAAAGAGGGTTTTAACACAGAGGCGCAGAGGGTAAGGCTTGTTGGCTATTTGTAATGGTTCACTGGGTTGACAATGAATTGTATGCCCTCACCTCATCGCCCGCCTACGAGGCGAGGGGGAACCGATCCAACCGTGCGCCCCTCGCCCGCCGTAGTGGGAGAGGGGTCGGGGGTGAGGGAATGCTGGAACTGATTGGTAAAGGTTTTGGCTAGCGGAACATACGTGGGTTTGGCAACAGGCGCTTGACATTGAAGGGATACCGATCCCCAGCCCCTGCCCCCGAACCCTCGTTATAAGGAGCATCCCATGGCACGCATTGTTGCGATCACCTCATGTCCAACTGGTATTGCCCACACATTTATGGCCGCCGAAGGGGTTCAACGTGGCGCAGAAGCCCTTGGTCATCAGATTAAAGTTGAAACCCAAGGTTCAGTTGGTGCGCAAAATGTGCTGACTGAGGCCGATATTCGTGAAGCCGATTTGGTGATTATCGCCGCTGATACCAAAGTTGATCTTGGTCGCTTTGTAGGCAAGCGGGTTTATGAAACCTCGACCAAAGCAGCGATTACCGATGGTCAGGGAATGGTCAAAACCGCCTTTGATCAAGCCAAAACCTATAACGCTAGCGGTTCAGCCAACCTTGCTGATACCGTCGATGATCTCAAAGCTCAACGCTCGGCCAGCCGCTCCGGTCCCTACAAACACCTAATGACTGGGGTTTCGTATATGCTGCCGTTTGTGGTTGCAGGCGGCTTGCTGATTGCCTTGGCTTTTGCGATTGGCGGCATTTATGTATATGAAGATCAATATGCCAACACGCTTGGTTGGTCGTTATTCCAAATTGGGGCTAAATCGGGCTTTGCGCTGATGGTGCCAATTTTGGCGGGCTTTATTGCCTTCTCAATCGCTGATCGACCTGGCTTAGTGCCTGGAATGATTGGCGGGATGTTGGCCAGCAGCAATGGCTCCGGCTTCTTGGGTGGCATCATTGCTGGTTTTATTGCGGGCTACGCTACCGATTGGCTGAACACCAACATTCGTTTGCCAAAAACCTTGGCTGGCCTCAAACCTGTGTTAATTCTACCGTTGCTCAGTACTGCAATCGTCGGTTTGTTGATGATTTATGTGATTGGCAAGCCCGTTAGTGCGGTTAACACCAGTTTGAATGAGTGGCTGACCGGGTTGCAAGGAACCAACGCGATTTTGCTGGGCTTGTTGCTTGGGGCAATGATGGCCTTCGATATGGGTGGGCCAGTCAACAAGGCCGCCTATACCTTTGCGGTTGGATTATTGGCTAGCAATGTGTATGCTCCAATGGCTGCCGTAATGGCTGCTGGCATGACTCCGCCGCTTGGTTTGGCCTTGGCCTCGTTACTCTTCAAAAATCGCTTTACCGCCGAAGAACAAGAAGCCGGCAAGGCAGCGGCAGTGCTTGGCATTTCGTTTATCACCGAAGGCGCAATTCCCTTCGCAGCACGCGATCCATTCCGCGTGATTCCAGCGATTATGCTTGGCTCAGCCGTTACGGGAGCACTCTCGATGAGCTTTGGGGCAACCCTGCAAGTGCCACACGGCGGAGTGTTCGTGTTGCCAATTCCCAATGCAGTTGGTAGTTTGGGCTTGTACATTGTGGCAATTTTGGTGGGCACAGTGGTGACGGCTGCCGCCTTGTATGCGCTCAAACGCCCGTTGCTGCAAACTCCCGTTACTACTAGCGAAACCAATGCTAGTGCAACTTCAGCGGTCAGCGTGCGCTAAAACATCAACCGATCGAGCTAAAAACAAAAACCGTGATGAGCAATACTCATCACGGTTTTTTTGGCGACTCCGGCGCGACTCGAACGCGCGACCTTTTGCTCCGGAGGCAAACGCTCTATCCACTGAGCTACGGAGTCG
>NZ_DOPT01000038.1:0-74648 GCF_003512625.1 Herpetosiphon sp.
GGTGCGATTCAGCTGGAACCCATACGCCTCGCCGGAACGATTGCCAAGTTTGATCTCTCGTTGGGCTTGGTGGAGACACCCCAAGGCTTGGTGGGGGGCTTTGAGTATAGTACGGCATTATTTGCGCCAGCGACGATGGAACGCTGGGCAAGCCATTGGCAGACCTTCCTCACGGCCCTTGCGGCGCAACCAACGTTGGCAATAGGGTATCTCCCATTGTTGACACCCATTGAGCGCACCGCAATTGTGCGCCGCCAAGCTCCAACACTGGCGGTGACTGGCCCTACAACTTTGGCTGAAGCCCTCACGCAACAAGCAGCTGCGACTCCGCAGGGGCTGGCGTTGTATGAAGACGGTATCGCCTGGTCATATGCCGAACTGGCCGCTGCCACAAATCGGTTAGCGTGGCACTTGCAGGATATGGGGATTGGCCCCGATATGGTGGTAGGGGTGTATCTTGACCGTTCGCCGCGCTTGATTGTAGCCCTTTTAGCAATCATCAAGGCTGGAGCCGCTTACTTACCCCTTGATCCGAATCATCCGCTGGAGCGCTTGATCTGGATGTTAGCGGATAGCCAAGCCAAACTGGTACTGACCGAACAGCTGCATGCAATTCAGCTTGCCGATCAGCCATGTCCAGTGCTCGATATTGAAACAGCGTGGTCTATAATCGAGGCCACACAGCCTGACAGTGCTCCTCCATTGCAGATTGTGGCTGAAAATTTGGCATATGTGATTTATACCTCGGGTTCGACGGGTGTTCCCAAAGGCGTGGCAATTCCTCATCAGACCGTATTGGCCTTGCTGGCCTCGATGCGCCACCAATTGCAACTTGGGCTTGGTGATAGAATTCTAGCCTTGAGCACGATGGCCTTTGATATTTCGGTGGTGGATGTCTTTTTGCCGCTGACAAGTGGGGCTACTATTGCCTTAATCTCTAGTGAGGTGGCTCGTGATCCTGTCTTGTTACGTAGAGTGTTAGAGGGTCAGGCGATTAACGTGTTACAGGCAACTCCTGCGACATGGCGTTTGCTGATTTCTGCGGGCTGGCAGGGCAACCCGACGCTGACGGCGATCGCTGGTGGTGAGGCGCTGAGTGTCGATTTAGCAGCAGCGATTCGTGCCCGTAGTAAGCAGTTGTGGAATATGTATGGGCCAACCGAAACGACGGTGTATGCAACCCGGGCCTTGATCGAGAATGATGATATTAGCCTTGGTTGGGGCTTAGATAATGTGCGGTTATATGTGCTCGATCAGGCTGGGCAAGTTGTGCCGTTGGGGGTTGCAGGCGAGTTATATATTGGGGGATCGGGGATTGCTCGTGGCTATCTTGAGCGACCGAGCCTGACAGCGGAGCGCTTTGTGCCTGACCCATTAAGTGGCGAAGCGGGCGCACGCCTCTATCGAACGGGAGATTTGGTGCGGCAACGGGCCGATGGACGGTTTGACTATGACGGTCGGATTGACCACCAAGTCAAGGTGCGTGGATTCCGGATTGAGCTAGGGGAAATCGAGCAGCGATTGATGGCATTGGCTGAAGTAAACGACGCGGTGGTGGTGGTGCGCGAGGATCAGCCAGGTGATCAACGCTTGGTAGCCTACGTGGTTGCTGCCCCGAACGCGCTGACCCTCAGTACGGTGCGCCAACGTTTGGCACAGCACCTGCCAGAATATATGCTGCCGAATCTGCTCATGGTGCTCGATGCCTTCCCGCTTTCGCCCAATGGCAAGGTTGATCGGCGGCGCTTACCTGTGCCGAGTTATCAGCACGAAGCGACACTCGCAGGACTGCCGCGCAATGCCTTGGAATTGCAGTTGGTCAATCTGTGGGAAAACGTTTTAGCGCTCCAACCGATTAGCATTAACCAAAACTTTTTTGAATTAGGTGGCCATTCGATGCTGGCTGTGCGTTTGATGGCAGAAATTCGGCGCGAACTTGGCTATCAAAGCCCACTCGCTGCCTTGTTTCAATATCCGACAGTTGCCGATTTAGCGCACTTTTTAGCTGAACATAATGGTGATTTGGCCTATTCGCCGCTGGTAACGCTCAAAGCTAGTGGCACGAAAGCCCCAATCTTCTTGGTGCATCCAATTGGTGGTAATGTCGGTTGTTATTTCAATTTGGTGCGCGAACTCGATGCTGAGCATCCCTGTTATGGCTTGCAAGCGGCGGGCTTAGATGCTCAAACCATTCCGGTCGCCGATATTCCAACCATTGCTAGCAACTATATTGCTGCAATTCAGGCGGTTCAGCCGCAGGGACCATATATTCTGGGTGGTTGGTCGTTTGGTGGCTTAGTTGCTTACGAAATGGCCCAGCAACTACAAGCGCAGCACCAAGACATTGCCCAAGTATTGCTGCTTGATAGTTATTTGATTGAGGCTGAGTATGTGCAGGCCGAGCCACATCCAAGCCAAATGCTAACTCAGTTTATCCGCGATATTATGGGGCTTGCTTTGGCAACCTTTGAACAAAACCTTGAGTCATCGGTTGAACAATCAATCGACGTGCAATTACAACAACTCCAACAACAACTTGCTGACCGTGGCCTCAGACTTGAGTTTGAGCAATTACAGGCGATGTTTAATGTCTTCAAAACCAATACCCAAGCGATGTATCGCTATCAGGTTCAGCCTTCAAATGCTAAGGTGATGTTGTTCCAATCGACCAATAGTCAATCAATTGAACAACGCTTTGGCGATTCAACTTCCGGTTGGAGCCGCTATACAGATGATCAATTGACCGTTTATAAATTGACTGGCGATCATTTTAGTATGATCCATGCTCCCTATGTTCATGAGCTGGCAGCCTATATCAATCAAGCATTGCACCAGCTCGATTAGCGATTAAATAATAATCCCCACATAGTTCATGGTTAATCAACTATGTGGGGATTGATTGTTTAACGGAACAAAATAATTGAGCGCAAGCCGCTCAGCGTTTGTTCAACGGCACTCACCAATGAGCCATCGTTGGCAATATCATGAGCTAAGGCACTAATATGCGCTTCGAGCACTTGTTCATCATCATTCCAGATATAAGGGCGTTCAGGCGAGGGCGGATGCTTGACGATTGAACGAACGGCGTGATAGATCTTTGCGGTAAGCGGCGAGAGCAATTCAGCAGCGTTGTAATGGCCTGCTAATTTGTGGGTACGCAAATCCACCGCTTGCACCCCAAACATCAGCGTAATCGCAATATATTGCTGAAGCGTTTGGATTGTTTGGCGGGCTAAGTTGGCCGAACCAAAGCCTTGGCTATTGATATTCTGGTTAAATTGCTCAGCATGAGTTGGAAAACGATCGGCCAACGAATTGCCCAAAAAGGTCAAGATTGGCATGATCGAGTTGGCGGTGAGCTGTAGCCCTTTCAACCCCATATTAACCTTACGCTGGATATTGCCAACCAACGAAGCTGGCAAACCATTATTGAACTGCGGTGAAACTAACAGCGCAATCTGCACATCCAGATGTTTGGCCATCAGCCCCATATAATAGCGCAGCTGATCCATCCCCACGCCAATATACTGACCCAAGAAATTGCCACCATGATAACTCGCGGCGCTAGCAGTGTCGATCAAAGGATTATCGTTGGCTGAGTTAATTTCGACCCGCAGATGATGCGAAATAAAGGCCATTCCATCGATGATTGGCCCCAAAAATTGCGGTAAACAGCGTAACGAATAGCGATCTTGAATCAAATCACCATCGCGATAATCGTGGCTACCATCAAGTTCATTGCGCGAAAGCTGCGAGCCTTGTAGCAATTCGAGCATATGGTCAGCGGCCCAAACTTGGCCAGTATGCGGTTTGTGGCGATGAATAAACGGGTGAAACGATTGATTCGTGCCTTGTAAGCCTTGAATCATTAAGGCGTGGGCTTCCAAGGCTAAGGCCAAGAGAATTCGCGCATCGTGAACGCAATTGGCGGCGATTCCGGTCATCACCGAAGTACCATTCATCATCGCCAAGCCTTCTTTGGGTTGCAAACGGAGGCGTGGCAGCCCTAAACGTTCAAGTGCACTGATACAATCAAGGGTCTCGCCGTTAAAATCAACCATAAAAGCTTGATCTGTGCCCAACAAAGCTCCAGTGATGCTAATTAATGGCACAAGATCACCGCTTGCCCCAATTGAGCCAAACTCACGCACATGTGGTGTAACATTGGCATTCAGAAACGTCACCATGCGTTGAATGATTTCCAGTCGAATACCCGATGCACCTCGCATATGCGAATTAGCTCGCAACAGCATCGCAGCGCGAACATCGGTAAATGGCAAGAGCTTGCCGGCCCCCGTTTTATGATACCAAATGGCATTATTTTGCAACTCGGCAGCTTCTTCAGGCGAGATAATTACGTTGGCCATGCCCCCAAAGCCAGTTGTTACCCCATAAACCGGCTGATGCTCCTTCACTGCCTGATTGATATAAGCACACGACGCTTCGATCTGGGCTAAAATCGCTGGATCGGTGGTTAGTTCAACCCGATCTTGATGCCGCGCAACCCGTACAACGTCATCAATGCCCAAGCCTTCGCCAGTTAAAATAAGGGTGGTGCTCACAAGTTTCTCCAGTGCATAAGATCAATGGATCGCGATGGTGATGTTAAGCCGAACCAATGCATAAACCCTACGCCGCATTCTTGGTTATGAATTACGTAATAGGCGCTTGAGGACTTTCCCTGTGGCATTTTTGGGAATCGACTCGACAAATTCGATGCTGCTGGGAATTTTAAAGCTCGCAATCTGTTTACGACAGAGCGCAAAAATCTCGCGTTCGCTTAACTGATGGCCAGATTTAATCACAACTTTGGCCATCACTCGCTCGCCAGTTACTTCATCGGCAATGCCATAGACGGCAACCTCGGCCACTGCCGGAAGCTGGTAGATCACTTGCTCAACTTCAGCCGGATACACCTTAATCCCCGCAACGTTGATCATATCCTTGAGCCGATCAACGATGTAGAAATAGCCTTCAGCATCGTACTTGCCAAGATCGCCAGTATGAAACCAACCATTGCGGATGGCCTGTTCGGTTGCGGTTGGGTTGTTCCAGTAGCCCAACATCACGTTTGGCCCGCGCACGATAATTTCCCCAACCTGCTCAGCTGCTAAATTTGCGCCAGTATCAACATCAACAATCCGCATTTCAACCGTATCAATTGGCATGCCGATTGAGCCAAATTTATAGCGAAAGCGATGGTTGTACGCCGCAAATGGTGAGGTTTCAGTCAGACCATAGCCTTCATGGATAAAACTCTTGAAGGTTGCATGCCAACGCCGAGCTATTTCAACCGGCATAATTGCTGCGCCTGAGAAGAAATAGCGAATTGAGCTGAGGGCAGCAGGCTCGGCTTTATTCAACAGTAAAACGTAAATCGTTGGTACACCAAAAAACATCGTCACCTGGTCGCGAGCAATTGATTGGATAATCTGCTCGTAATTAAAGCTGCGATGCAAAACCAAGGTCGCACAAGCGTTAATCGCACTATTAAGAATCGCATTTTGGCCAAAGCAGTGAAACAGCGGCACACACAGCAGCAGCCGATCCTCAGGCCGCATATCACAATAGAGATTTTTGGCATGCATATTTGAAATAACATTGCTATGCGATAAGGTCACGCCCTTGGGAAAGCCTGTGGTTCCCGAAGAATAGACAATTGCTGCTGGATCGTCACGCTCCATGGTTTGGGCCTGATATTCTGGGTTTGCATGCTCGATCAGATAGGCTAATGAGTTTGGTGTAGCTTCAGGACTCGCCACTAGTAGCTGGCGTAAATGGCTCAGTTGATCAGTCTGAACTTGGCCTGCTAGTTCAGGCGTTACCACAATTGCGGTTGCTTGGCTATCGTTCAAGATGAAGCTGACTTCAGCGCTTTGCAATTGGGTATTCAACGAAACCGCAATCGCCCCCAACTTGATGATGCCCAAATAGGCAAAGATAAACTGCGGAATATTGGGTAGCAATAGCGCCACTCGCTCGCCTTTGGTGATGCCCAGTTGGGCCAAACCATTGGCAACACGATTAGCAATCTGATTCAGTTCAGCATAGCTATACGTCGTTTGTTCAAAAATCAAGGCAGGTTTATCGGGGAAGCACAGGCATGCTCGTTCGAGATGCTGAGCAATGTTCATAAAGCCTCCAGGCAGTTAAAGCCGCACGAGAATTTGGTTGAGTTCGTGGCTTAAGGTTTTGAAAAACGCCGCTTGGGCTGTTTGTAAAAAGAAATGGCCGCCTGGAAACATGTGCATCTGAAACTCCGCTGTGGTGTGTTCCCGCCATGCGGCAATATCGTGGCGTTTGACCATTGGGTCTTGAAACCCACCAAAGGCCGAAATTGCCACATTCAGCGGTTGGGCTGGTTGAAATTGGTAGGTATCACAGATGGTGAAATCGGCGCGTAAAATTGGCAGCATGAGTTGCATTAATTCGTGTTGCTCAAGTACTTCCTTGGGTGTGCCATCAATTGTCCGCACTTTTTGCAGCAAATCAGGGTCGGAAAGTTGATGCGTTGTGGTATCGGCGGCAGCAAGGTGCGGAGCACGATGCCCAGAAACAAAGAGCTGTTGAGGCTGGCTTTGATAATGGGTCGCTAGCCAACGGGTTAGCTCAAAACTGAGCAACGCACCCATGCTATGGCCAAAAAATAGATACGGTTGAGCTAAATACGGCTGCATGGCCTCGGCGAGGGCCGCGATCAGTGGCTGACTTGCCACAAACAATGGCTCGCTGAAACGCATTCCTCGGCCTGGCAGTTCAACTGGCACGAGTTCAATGCTTGCGGGAAGATAGTTGGCCCATGATCGATAGGTCGCAGCAGTGCCACCTGCAAAAGGCAAACAAAAGAGACGAATTGCTGGCTGAGTTTGACGTTTTACCGAGATAAACCATGGGCTTGACATGGGTAATTATGCTCCTTGTTGATTGATCACGTTAGTGTGCACGTTGGGGTTGTTTTTCCGCCGCAAGCTTGGTTAACAGCGCAACCGCAGACTCAAGCTCGGGCAAAGCTCGAATTTCGGCCTGCAATTGTTGGGCGTTTTGGCGATAACTTGGATTATGTAGTAACTCGTGTACCGCTGTGCGAACCGCTGTTGGCGATAACTCAGGAATTGAATCGTCAAAAAACTGGTCGAATTGCTTAGGCCGTTTGATAATCCTGCCGATGCCAAGCTCTAGGCCGCGCAACGCACAGACTGGCTCATCAGCAGAGATCGGCAACATCAGCAAGGGCAGGCCACACTTAAATGCCGACATCATGGTGTGAAACGAGGTATGAGTGATAAACAGATCACAATATGGAAAAAGTAAATCTTGGGGAATAAATTGCTCTATGTGAATATGGGCTGGTTGTGGGCCAAACTGCGCTGGATCTTGGTTGCGACCAATGGTCAAAATAAGATTAATCGGCTCATCACGCAGGGCCGCTAAAATCGTTGGAAAGATATCGGCGGTACGATTAAAGACCGTGCCCATCGAGGCATACACCGTTGGCCGATCGCCTAACTGTGTGACCCAAGTCGGCAGTTGGTTGGCTGACTGTTTGATCATGGTTTGAGGCTGAATCGCATGCATTGTTGGAATGATTTGCTCTTGGCAGCGCAACGGACCACTGGCTAGATAGGCATAATGGTATAGCCGATCTAAGGCTGGGTAGGGTGCTAAGCCGTGGCTGCTGCGCAAAAATGCCAATTGATCGCCAATTAATGGCTCAAGCGTGGCAATTGGTAAAAAGAAACTAATGCTTAGCGTCGCATGGGGTATGCCCAAACACTCAGCTGCAATGTAACCGCCGAACTCAAAATCGTTGCGCACAATCAAATCAGGCTGCCACTCGTGACAAATTGCTAGCAAATCGGGAACCATGTATTGAGCCGCCAGATCGGCGAAGAGATCGCTAATAAACCAAGCGCTCAACTCTTCCAGCGACATTGTGCTTGTTTCGGGAAAATAGTGTTCAAGCTGCGATTGCAGCCAATCGAGGCCTGCCGCAAAGCAGCGAAACCCATGGGCTTCGATGGTTGGGCCAAATGCCGCAGCTGAAGCAAAAGCGAGGCTATGCCCAGCCTGTTGCAAGGCATGCGCCAACGGCAACATTGGGTTGAGATGACCAACCCCAGGATTGGTGGTGAATAGAACTCGCACAACGATCCTTTCGGGTTAGATTTGGGACATCCTCAGGCTTTGAGGGTTTGCATGATTGTGGCTAAACGCTCAATTCCCGCATTAATCTGGTCAATATCGGCATTCGAAAAATTCAGGCGAATTCCATTGGTACTCATCGATTTGCCCGCCACACCAAACACACTGCCTGGGATAAACGCCACCTTCGCTTGGTTGATCGCTCGGTCTAGGAGTTTAAAGGGATCAACTGTTGTAGGCAGTTCAACCCAAATAAACATGCCATGGCTAGGCTGATACCAACGGGTTTGGGACGGAAAATGCTGCTCCAACGCGCTAAACATTGTATCGCGGCGAGTTGTATATATTTGACATAATTGGTCGATATGCGTAGTTAATTGATGGGTTTGGGTATAGGCTGCGACTAAACGTTGGCTCAGCGTGGCTGTACCAATATCGCTCGCCTCTTTGACGATCGACAAGCGTTCGATTAACCACTCGGGTACGACTAACCAACCAACCCGCAACGATGGGGCTAGAATTTTCGAAAATGAGCCAATATATAAAACCCAGTCGTCACTTAAGGCTCGCATTGGGGCAATCGTATCAGCCTGATAGCTTAAAAAGCCATAAGCATCATCTTCAATAATGGGAATTTGATACTGTTGGGCTAGTTCAACGAGCTGCTGGCGTTGGGCGAGGCTCATGCTCACGCCAAGCGGGTTGTGTCCATCGCTGATCGCATAGATTAAGCTTGGGCGTTGGCCTGCAGCTAAATGAGCTTCGACTGCTGCTACATCCATACCAGTTTCAGGGTTGGTTGGCACGGTTAGCAACTTAGCTTGAAATGGATCAAGCACTTGCTGAAAGCCCGTATAAATACAATCTTCCAACAAAACGCTGCCGCCATCGGCCAAAAGCAAGCGTACCAACAGGTTCATGCCCTGTTGCGCACCATTGGTCAGAAAGATTTGCTCGGGCCGACAGCGTACCCCTCGTTGCGCCATCAATGAAACAATTGCCGTTTTGAGGGTGGTACTTGGCGGGCCATATTGCAACGCCAAAGGTTCGGCTTCGAGTAACGTGCTGGCCAATTGGCTAAATTGGTGGCGAGGAAACAGCTCTGGGGCGGGTAGCCCCAGAGCAAACGAAATAACCTCAGGATTGGCAGTTGCCGAAAGCATATCTTGCAGCGCCGAGGGTGTGATGGTCTTAGCCCAAGCAGCGAGTTCAAATTGGCTAGGAGTTGTTGCAATCGCAGCCATTAGAGATTTCCCCGCAAAGCTTGCTCGCGTTCGACGGCGGCAAAGAGTGCTTTGATGTTGCCACTGCCGAAGCCAATGGCATTTTTGCGCTGAATAATTTCAAAGAACATCGTTGGTCGGCTTTGCAGCGGCTTGGTGAAAATTTGCAGCAAATAGCCCGAGCTATCGCGATCTACCAAAATATGCAAATCGCGCAGCATCGCAATATCTTCATCAATTAAGCCAACCCGCTCTTGGAGATTTTCATAGTAGGTTGCGGGCGTGCGCACAAACTCGATTCCGTTGGCCCGCAGCGTCTGGATCGAGTGAATAATATCATCAGTGAGGATGGCCAAGTGCTGGGCTCCGGCTCCATGATGAAAGGTCAAGAATTCTTCAACTTGCGAACGCCGTTTGCCTTGAATCGGCTCTTGCATAGGGAATTTAATCGTGCCAGCGTGGTTCTGGACGACCCGCGAGTTCATGCCACTATATTCGGTAACAATATTTTCTTCGTGCGATTGATGGAAACCAAGCACATTGATGTAGAAATCGACCCATTCGGCCAAGCGACCTGGCTCTAGGCTAATCGCAACGTGATCGACGACTGAGAAGCCGCCATCAATTACGTGAGCCGGATTTTCGATTGGCTGAAATTGGGGGAAAGCATTATCAGCAAGATCGACTCGCTGGATCAATGAGTGGGTTGTATCACCATAGGTGCCAATGGTGGCCTTGATGATGCTTCCTTGGGGGCTTTCGATTGTCACTGGTTCTAAGATTGGGCGGGCACCACGTTTAACGGCGGCCTCGAAGGCGCTATGCACATTGGCAACCGTAAAGGCAATATCCTTAATACTATCGCCATGCAATTTTACGTGGTCGGCGATTGGGCTTTCAGGGTCGAGTGCTTCGGTGATGATCAGGCGAATCGCACCTTGTTGCAGCAAAATCGAGGCGCGATCGCGTACGCCTGTTTCGAGTCCAGCGTAGGCAATTGGTTTGAAGCCAAAGGCGGTGCGTAAAAAGTGGGCAGTCTGACGAGCATTTCCAACATAGAATTCAACGTAATCGAAATCGTCGAGTTGCGGCGTGGTGTCTAGTGATGTTGGGCTAGTCATAAGGTCATCTCCCTAGAAACGATGAAATGAGTGCCATAATTGGAAATGTGCCGATCGATCATCCGAACTATGCCAGCGCTTAGGATAGCGATAATCTGCCAAACCACCAACCTGATTGATTGAAGGGTTTCAGCAATACTTTGCTGAAACCCTTATCGAACGTTCATTTGGTGATCAATGCGCGTAGATTAAGCGTTATTCATAGCGAAAGCGCCAAATACCAATAATGAAAAACCCGACGGTAAAAGCCATCAGCACGCCAATTTCGAAGAGCACCGCTTCAAGGCCTAAACCGCGAGTGATGATATCGTTGAAGCCATCCATAGCCCATGCGCTTGGTAAAGCATGGCCAAGTTGTTGCATCCATTCAGGCACGATTTCGATTGGCCACCATGCTCCCCCTAGGGCGGCTAGCGCCATAACCACGATCGTGCTGACTGAGTTGAGTTGGGCATCAGTTTGCACAAGGGCTGCCAACATGATGCTCAGGCTGGTTGCATTCAGGGCAAATACTGGAATGAACACCAGCATAGCGATTGGTGAATTGCCCCAATCAACATTGAAAAGAAACGCGCCTGCTAACACCAAAATGCCAATTTGGATCAAACAGCCAATGTAGATGCCAAGCAATTTGCCAAAGAGAATGGTGCTTTTGCGCATTGGCATAACCATCAGGCGTTGCAAGGTTCCAATTGTGCGTTCTTGAATCAGTGATGAGCCACCGCCAATTGTGAAGAAGAAGGCAAACATAACCAACAACCCTGGTGAGGTTTGATTGAGGCCCCGTGGTACACCATCATCCGATTGTTGAAAGCTTGCTTGCTCGGCTTCAACCACCACCGGCGGATTGGTTTCCCAAGCGGTCAATGCTCGCTCAACCGCATCATCACGATAGGTTTGTTGGGCGGTTGTTGGATTATCGCTTGTTGCAAAAAGCCCCAATTCATCAGCAACATCGGCTGAAACATCGGCAGCATTTAGCGAATGGCTCAATTGACCGAGCGCAGTATCAACTGATTGTTCAAGATACTGTGATTCAACGCTGGCGACAAAACTAGCATAATCGAGGGTAACTGCTTGATCGCTGGCAAATTTCGTGCTGAAATCAGCTGGGATGATCAATGCGCCGATTACCCCAGTATCGGCGCTGGCAACTGCGGCGTTGGCGGCAGCGCGATCAACGAGCTGAACCTCTAAGCGTGGTGTGCTTTGCAAATACTCGACCAACTGGGTTGCAAGACTGCCTGTATCTTCGTTGGCAATAACCATGCGCCACTTGGTGTTAGGGTCGGGCAACTCATCAGCACCGCCGCCAATTGCTTGACCAATGATAAATGTCAGCAGCAGCGGAATAACGATCATCTGAAAGAGAAAACTGCGATTTCGCGTGATCGTTTGGAGATAGGCTAGGGCAATGGTTAGGGCTTTGGTAATCATTGTTCTACCTCGCAAAACGGCGGGGTAACCGCCAAGCCGCTAGGGTAAAGCATACCAGGGCGATCCCAAGCAATACACCAGCTTCTAAAAACACATCTTGAATGCCAAGTCCCCGTACCGTCAGATCGCTAAATCCATCGAGTCCCCAACGATTCACCGTTAGTTTACTGAGAATTTGCAACCACTGCGGAAAATTTTCGATCATAAAGAAGTTGCCGCCCAAAAAGCCAAACAACAACGTGATCATCGAACCCAGCAGATTTGCTTGGGGCAAATCGCGTGAGAAGGCCGTGATAACACTGCCGAGGCCTGTTGCTGCTGCCACAAATGCCACCAACATCAGGGCCAATCCGGCGATTGAATCACCCCAATCGAGGCCGAAGATCAACGATGAGGAAACCACCAAACAGACAAATTGAGCGCTGCCGGTTAAGAAAGTTCCCAGTAATTTACCGATCAAAATTTGGCCGATTCCGGTTGGCGTGCTTTTGAGGCGACTCATCGTCCCATTGATTTGCTCGACCAAGAGCGAGCGTGTGCCATCAAACATGGTGAACATCAGGAAGAAAATCGCCATGCTTGGGGCAAAAAAGGCAATTGGGTCGAGATTAGCCGAGGTGCTTGAGATAACCCGGGCTTGGACTTGAGCGCTTGGTTGAGCTGCTGTCAAGCTTGGCAGGCTTTGGTTTAGGGCTGGCTCCAAGTTGGCCAAGGCGGGGTTATTGCCACCAAGTTGCTCGACAATTTGGGCAACCGTAATTTCGCTAGCGATGGCGGTGTTGCTGAAAACATTGGCAATTTCAGTTACCACGCTGCGGACAATCGTGGGTGTGATGCGGGCCGCTGGGTCGGTGTAGACCATAATTTTGGCAGGCTGTTGGCCGGCATCGTTAGTTTGGGTTGTTTCGAGACTGGCACTGAAATCACTAGGAATCAGTACCACCGCCCGAACTTCGCCAGTTTCCACCAGATCTTTGGCCGCTTCCGCATCGGTCATAATGGTTGGTTCGAGCAAATCGGCCAACTCACCAGCATTCAATGCTTCGATAAAGCGTTGACCTAACACCCCTTGATCTTGGTTGACCACAATCAACGGAATATCGCTGATGGTTGGGGTGGCACTTTGATTGCCAAAGGCTGCGCCCATAATTCCCGAGATGACCAACGGTGCAAGAATCATCAAGAGCAATGCGTTAATATCGCGAAATCGAATGAGTGTATCTTTCCAGGCAATAGTTAGTGCTTTCAAGAATCTATCCTTATTGAACGCCACTGCACAAGGCTATCCGCGCAAGTTGGCTAATCGCGAAGTGCCCGACCGGTAAGATGCAAGAACACCGATTCGAGGTTTGGAGCCTTGATAGTGAGGCTTTTGATCGGCGTTCCGGTTTCGGTCATTTGGCTAATCAGCTGTGGAAGGATGGCATTCGTGTTGCGGGTTTGCACAGTAATCAAGTTTTCTTCGGGTGAGGAAGTCACTTGATCAACATCATTAATCACCTTTAATGCGCTCAGGGTTGCGTCAAGATTTGCAGCAGTTGGGTCAATTTCAAATTGAACGAGATCGTGCTGCCCAACCAATTGGGTTAATTGTTCTTGGCTGCCAACCGCGATCAATTCGCCATGATCGATGATCCCGATTTTATGGCTTAGCTCCTGGGCTTCTTCCATATAGTGGGTTGTGTAGAGCACGCTAATTCCATGGGTATTGAGTTGTTTGATCGAATCGAGGATGCGGCGGCGACTTTGCGGGTCGATCCCAACTGTTGGTTCATCAAAATAGACCACTTTCGGATCATGCAACAAGCCAACGGCAATGTTGATCCGGCGTTTCATGCCTCCAGAGAAGGTCTCGACCTTATCATTGGCACGATCAGCGAGATCAGCGATGGTTAAAACTTTGCTAATCCGATCCTGTAGGTGTTTGCCGCTGAGGCCATACATTTTGCCCCAAAACAGCAGGTTTTCTTGCGCGGTCATGGTGGGATAAAGGGCAATATCTTGGGGAACGACACCGATAACTTGTTTAACTTGTTTCGGCTCTTTGGTAACCGAATGTCCATCGATGAGGATGGTGCCGCTCGTTGGTTGAAGCAAGCAGCTTAGCATTGAAATAGTGGTTGTTTTGCCTGCTCCATTTGGCCCAAGGAGGCTGAAAATTTCGCCTTTTTGGATTTCAAATGAAACATCCTTGACCGCCATAGGCCCATTGGGCGCGTTATACTGTTTGCCTAAGTGTTCTACCTGAACAATCGGTGACATGGATGCTCCTATAGGCTATGTCCTTCGTCTGGTTGCGAACGCAGGATTGCTTATGCCAGCATGGTGTCGTAGGCACATGCTTGCGATATAACACTAAACATAGTGTGGGCTAGATTCTACAGGATTAGGGTTGAGTTTCTGGCAATCCAGGGATCTTGGATTGATTGGTTCCACACACTGGTTCATCGATTATTGGTAGGGTTTTGGTATTGAGCGTATAATAAAGGATAACTTTTAATTTTACAACTGCAACATTGTCTAGTCCATCAAAGCAACGTATCCATCGGCTGATCTGCTTCTAAAACGATAGCAAGCACAGGATCAAGGGTAGGCACAACACCATTCAAAATGCTTTGTGCCTGTGGGCGATGGCTGGTATACTCAGCATATGACCTCAGGTTTGGTTTCAGCATCACCCCAAATACCAAATCACACCAAATACCAACCCGAGGTCGTAGTATGAACCCGCGTTATCCGAACTTGTCTTAAAAAGCGCAGAGCTGGGGCGAGGAACGATAGGTGATGGGTTGAGCTGTGTGAGGTAGCATGCGCTGGATTATGCACAACATGAAGTGGATTATGCTGGTTTCTGGATTATTGACCTGCTCAATGATCATGGCGCTAATTAATCCACAATCGGCTTTGCAATCGAATTTTGGCGAGACCATGAATGGGCCGTTAGTCGAAGTGGTGGTGCGCAATTGGGGCGCATTGATTACGCTGATCGGGATTTTACTGCTGTATGGGGCTTGGAATGTGGCTCAGCGTCCCTTGATTTTGCTGATTGCGGGCAGTAGCAAATTGGTGTTTATCAGTTTGGTCTTGGCCCAAGGTTCGCGTTATCTTGGCCAACAAGCAGGCATCGCTATCGCCATCGATAGTGTGATGGTGATTCTCTTTGGGATCTATTTGGTAGGTATGCGGCGTGGTTTAGCGGGAAGTTAAATGAGAGCTGCCTGAGTAGCGCAGGCAGCTTGTTACATTAATCAACCCGTACAAAACTCGTGACATCAAGCCCGTGCTGGCGGGTAATTTGATCGAATACAAAATAATCGCAGGTCAATTCCTCGCCTGCTTGGATATCGCGTAAGGTGCGGGTGTACGCTCCGGCATCATCGCAATTGGGCGTTGGCGAATGATTGAAATAGCGGGCATTATCGCCGCACAAGACATAATATCCCTCGTCATCAACATAGATATAGGCGGTGAAGGCACTGCGGTAGGGTTCGGGGAACGCCGCAACCTCGTCGGCGGTCATGCGCCAATCGACCGCCGCAGTAAACTCCCAAATAATGGTGTTGGCCGGAATAAAATTGGCTGCAAACACACCGATGCCATGAATGGTGCTTGGGGCAAGGTAGCTAGCAACGAGCAGCATAGATGTTCCTTTATGAGCTGAGCCGAATTGATTTGATCATAGCAGATTTTAGGCATGGCGAACGAGGCCATACACCACACTTTGTAAATCTTTTTCGCTGCCAATCGAGCGCAAATCAAGCCCAATGCTCACGAGCATTTCGGCCACATCAGGCCGCACGCCAATTAAGGTGGTTTTGGCTCCCAACAAGCGAGCAGCGTTGCTAACTTTGAGCAAACTGTGGCCAGCATCGCGATCTAAAGTTGGTACACCAGTAACATCAAGAATTAAATGGCGGGTGCGTTGACTTTTGAGGTTGGTTAGAATTTGTTCTACCAATGTGCCCAAGCGTTCAGCATCCAAATCGCCAATTAATGGCACAACCAAACTATGCTGGGTTATTGGCAAAATTGGTACACTCAGGCTGCGTATGGTGGTTTGTTGCTCGGCTAGTTGTTGAGCCAATACTGCTTGGCTGTCGGCTTGGGCTTGCACTTCTTGTAGGGCTTTTTGCAGGGCGGCGGTGCGCTGTTCAACCTGCTGTTCGAGCGATTGTTGGCTAGCGCGTAAGGCTTGGTTCGAGCGTTCGCTGGCTTGCAGACTATTGGTTAGTTGACGATGAATTTGCCAGAGCAGGCCCATCACCACCAAAATCGAGACCGAGTTGAGTGAAACGCGAATTGGCATCTCGGCCCATGGAAATTGATCGATCCGCAGCCGATTGGCGATGCTGATAATACTAACAACCCATGCAAGTCCACAAATGCCGAGCAGTCGTCGGCTATCGACAAACGGCAGCACCAGCACAATCGAAATAATTGTAACCGTAGCGATCGAGAGCAAGGTGAAAAAGCGAAATGATCCAACAATCACCAAACATAGTGCGGCCATGTTCATCAAAACTACCGCCGATTGATTATGCTGGCGCAGGATGAGCCAATAAGCCGTGCCTAACAACCCACTGGTAACTGCAAAGCTGCCGACGGCGATCCAATCGCCCAACACCATATACAAAAACATCGAAATCAATGAACCGCCGAGTAGCCAGTAAACCGTGGTTTTCAGGCGTTTGGTGACCAGCGCTTGCTCTGTGGGTTGCGACATTGCGCACCTACCTTTGCCGTTGGAAGGGGAGAATCGGCTTAAGCATACCTAGTTTTATACTTGAGTGCAAGCTCGTTTATCGGCGAATGGTTGTTCACTACAGCATACCCTTGAGGGGGATTCAGGGTGAATGCGGCATGTTCACCTACACTTTGCACGCTATGCTCAACGACGGCTTAGTGCAATGGGGCATTGATAGTTAAGCCCTTTAAGCTTATTGACGCTAGCAACTTACGGCTTTTATAATACAACCTATGCCGATTGAAATTCTAGCGACCAAACTAGCGATTCCTAGCTTGCGCATGCAGGGTGTACCACGCTTACGGCTCAGCGCTAAACTTGAGCGTGGCTTGAACCAACGCCTTAGTTTGGTGGTAGCACCCGCTGGTTTTGGCAAAACCACCTTGCTGAGTACATGGTTTGAGCAAACCACCCATGCCAAAGCCTGGTTAACCCTCGATCCACGAGATAATGATCCCTTGCGTTTTTTGGGTTATCTGGTGGCTGCGCTGCAAACCGTCGAGCCAGCGATTGGCCAAAGTGTCCAGCAAGCGCTCCAAGCAGCCCAACCAGCCGCCAGCGAAAACCTGTTAATTAGCCTAATTAACGAGCTACACCAGATTCGCCAACCAATCATTTTGGTGCTCGATGATTACCATGTGATCGAGCACCAGGCGGTTGACGATATGCTCAACTTTTTGCTCGAACACCAGCCAACTAAGCTACACCTTGTGCTAGCTACGCGCGAAGATCCCCAATTACCGTTGGCTCGCCTGCGTGCTCGTGGTCAATTGAATGAAATTCGAGTAGCCGATTTGCGCTTTAGTTTGGCTGAAAGTGGCGAGTTTTTGCGCAACGTGATGGGTTTGCAACTGCCAGATCAGGCAATCGCCAAACTCGAAGCTCGTACCGAAGGTTGGATTGCAGGCTTGCAACTGGCAGCACTCTCACTACAAGGCCAGCCCGATCCTAGCAGTTTTATCGAAACCTTCAGCGGCCAACATCAATTTATCTTAGATTATTTGCTCGCAGAGGTTTTGCAACACCAATCAGCCGAAATTCAAACCTTTTTGGTGCAAACCTCAATGCTCGAGCGTATGTGTGGGCCGTTATGCGATGCCGTGTTAAACCAAACCACCAGCCAAGCCCTGCTCGAACAAATCGATCAGGCTAATTTATTTGTTGTGGCGCTCGATCAACAGCGCTATTGGTATCGTTATCATCAGCTATTTGGTGATTTATTGCGCCAACGCTTGACCCAACAAGCCAATCCGCAACAGCTTGCAGGCTTGCATCAACGGGCGAGTGCATGGTATCAACAGCAGGGATTATTGCTCGAAGCGTTTCAGCATGCCACCGCTGCCCACGATTATCAACAGGCCGAGCGATTAATGGAGCAAATGCCGCTGCATTCGAACGGCAATGTCTCGGCGATGCTGAATTGGCTAGCTGGATTGCCCACTAGTGTGCTTGATCAACAACCATCGTTGTGGGTACGATTTGCAGCAATTTTATTGGTGCTCGGCCAAACCAGCGGAGTTGAACTAAAATTGCAAGCTGCCGAGCGCGGATTACAATCCCTACCAGTAAATCTGCGCAACCGTGATTTACTGGGCCAAATCGCCGCTGCCCGGGCAACCCTAGCCCTCACTCAATATCAGATTGAAACGATTATCCAGCAAGCTCAGCGAGCATTCGAATATTTACATCCACAGAATTTGCCATTTCGCGCGACTGCCAATTGGGCTTTGGCCTATGCCTATCAAGTACGCGGCGAGCGCCAAAACACCAATATAGCGCTGACTGCTGCGATCAACTTCAGCCAACAATCAAACGATACCTTCACCCTGATTTTGGCTTCGATTGGTATGGGTCAGCTTCAGGAGAGCAATCTTGAGCTACATCGGGCCGCCGCAACCTATCGTCATGTTTTGCAATTGGCGGGTGAGCAACCACAGCAAATTATCTCCGAAGCACATTTGGGTTTAGCACGAATTCATTATCAATGGAATGATTTGGCCACGACTGAACAGCATGCCCAGCAAAGCCTGCACCTAGCTAGGCAATACGAGCAAGGTATTGATCGTTTTATTGTGGGTGAATTGATGTTGGCCCAACTTAAATTAGCTCGTAACGATCACGTGGGTGCTCAGCGACTGCTCGATCAAACTGAACAATTGGCACGCCAGCAACATTTTAGTGCCCGTTTTGGCGAGATCGGCTATTGGCGAATTCAACTGCTGTTGCGCCAAGCCAAATTCGCTGCCGCCACCCAACTAGCCACCGAGCATCAACTATTAATCTGCCAAGCCCAAATCGCCTTAGCCCAAGCCAAATCAGCCACAGCAATCGCGTTGCTAGAGCCATTGCAGCAACTAGCCCAAAACTGGCCTGATCAACGCTTGCAAATCGAGTTACTGTTGGCCTTGGCCTATGCTGCCCAGCAACAGCCTGAACCTGCTCTGGTAGCACTCAAACAGGCGATAGCGCTGGCTGAACCACATCAATTAATCCGTAGTTTGCTTGATCATGGGTCAGCAATCCAGCAACTTTTACAATTGGCAAGTGATCATGGTTTCAATTCGCCGTTAATCAAGCATGCATTAATTGAATTTGCTAAGCGCCAGCCCTCAGTTCAGCCACAAACCCACACCCTTGAGCGTTTGAGCGAGCGCGAACTCGAAGTCTTGCAGCAAATTGCCACCGGCCTGACTGACCGCGAAATTGGCGAACGCTTGTATCTCTCCATGTATACCGTCAAAGTGCATGCCCGCAACATTTATGCCAAACTCGAAGTTAGCAATCGCACCCAAGCGGTTGCCCGCGCCCGGACGCTAGGCCTGCTTCCCCATAACTAAATTTCAAACTACGCAGAATTGAAAATGCTGCCTACCTCGCTGAATAACTCGTTTGAGGTATGACAGGCTGCCCGCCAAATTATATGCTGCTGGCAGTTATGGCACGACCCAATCAAGCGAGCGAATAAATGGCAAATCAAAGCAACAGCTATCAAATTCAGATCAAAGGTCAACTTGACCAGCGCTGGGCTGAATGGTTCGAGGGCTTAGCCATCAGCCAAACCGCTCAAGGCGATACGCTGCTCATAGGTGAAATTGTTGATCAAGCAGCGTTATATCGGATCTTGCGCAAAATTCGCGATTTAGGCTTGCCATTGATTGCCGTCGTGCCACTGAACCAATCGATCCTGCCTACAGAAGGAGCACATGCTATGCAAAACCAGCGTCGTAACGCCATCCTGATTGGAATTTACTTTATTTTGGCCGCCGTAACCTCGATTGTTGGCTTGATTATGTACGGGCCATTGCTCAACCAAAGCGATTATTTAGTTGCTGGTGCGGCCAATGGCAACCAAATTGTGTTTGCTGCTTTGATGGAATTAGGCTTAGTTGTTACCGCCGTTGGGACAGCCGTAACCATGTTTCCGATCTTACGCCAATATAGCGAGCGCATGGCCTTGGCTCACTTGTGTTTTCGCTTCTTAGAGGCGGTTGTAATCACAATCGGCATCGTGAGCATGTTGGCATTATTGACGCTAAGCCGTGAATTTAGTAGCGCCACCGCTCCTGATGAGCAAAGCTATCGCGTGGTCGGCACTGCATTAATTGCCATCCACGATTGGACGTTCATCATCGGCCCGAATTTTATGCTTGGCCTCAACACAATTATGTATAGCTATATTTTCTATCGCACTCGCCTGATTCCACGTCCAATCGCGATTATTGGGCTGATTGGCTCAAACACGGTGTTTTTGGCGGCCTTGTTGGAGCTATTTGGGGTGATCGAACAACTTTCGACCTGGGGTGCAATTCTGGCAATTCCGGTTGCGCTGACCGAAATGAGCTTGGCAATCTGGTTGATTATCAAAGGGTTCAACGCCAACCCAACGATCAAGCAATCTAGTTCGAGCCAATTTGTGCTCAGCAACCACTAAAATACAAGCATCCGATAAGTTTTCTTGTTGTTACAGTTTTGGATGCGCTGCATAACCAATAGAATTTACATAACGACCTCGGATTGGTATTGGTTTGGTTTCAGAACCACCTAGTATCCCAATCCGAGGTCGTTATATTGAGCATACTAGCCCTTGCCACTGGACTAACACCTAGTCTGATTGTCGCCTAGGGCAATCGCAGTTTCGATAAGGAATTTGGTCGCGCTACGCAGCCGTAGCTGGAGACGGTTCTAACGGTGCCCAATTGGAAGATTGATCTAAAACTAAAGAATCGGCTTCAAATATTTTTTCTAAAACTTTTAGTAAAAAACATACTTGACATTTAGAGAGATTCTCCTATAATAAGCACAAATTTCAATAATTCTTCAGTGAATTTCAAGTTTGCGGGACATTTAGCGACTATGGCAGTGCTAAATCGGCGTTTATCGGAGTGAGAGACCGGTCTATCGCTAGCAATAGAACTGCAATAGCCTCCAGGGAACTTATTTTCTTTACTAAAAAAAGTAATTAATCTCCCAAATGTCCGGCATGTAACACCCAGCATGCACCGGCTTGCTTCGACAACGGCATCAGAAGCAACTATCTAGCTAGCTTCTCGGTTGGGCAGGCTTGTGAGGATGATCAAGCTTGATTGTCTCTAGCTAAGGAGGCTCATCGACGATCAAATCGTAACCCAAACGCTTGACATTGTAGTACGTCGTTTTGGATTCAATTTGCTCAAAGAAGAGGAAATTCCCATGGTAAAGAAGCCAAAAACCCTGTGGAGCTTGATTGCGCTCCTGATTCTCGTCTTGCCACTCTTAGCAGCCTGTGGCGATGCCGCCTCAACTGCAACCACCGCGACCGACTCAACCCAACCAACTACTGCTAGCGATTCTTCAGCAACAACTACCGCTCCAACCGCCGGCACTGATTCCCAGCCGACAACTGGCAGTACAGATGTTAAAGATGTGACGGTAACCTTACCATTCCAACAAGGTGGCATTACCAGTCTTGACCATGCCTACTGGTCAGCTCAATTGTTTGTCTCACAAGGCGTTGTGTTCGAAGGCTTATATGGCTACGATCAACAATTGAACATCGTGCCAAAAATTGCCGAAAGCGCTACTCCTTCAGCCGACAACCTCGTTTGGACGATCAAACTGCGTAAAGACAAAAAATGGTCGAATGGCGACCCCGTTACCGCTAAAGATTTCTATGCTGCTTGGGTTCGAGCAGCTGGCCCAGAATTAAAAGATGCTCCAATGTGGGCAGGCATGATGGGCTATGTCAAAAATGGTTATGCCTTCAAGGCTGGCGCAGTTGGTGTCGATGAAGTCGGCTTCAAATTGATCGACGATTACACGATCGAAGTGACCTTGAGCCAACCAAACGCTGCATTTATCAACTTCTTGCCAGTTATGAACGCCATGCCAATCAATGCCAAGAGCTTGGAAGCCAACCCTAGCGATTGGTTTGACCCCAAGAATGCGGTCTATAACGGCCCATACATTGTTGAATCGTGGGTCAGCGGCGGCGATATTGTGCTCAAGCGCAACCCCAATTATGTTGGCGAAGGCACTGGCAACGTTGGCACGATCGTGTTGCGGCCTTACGCCGATGCTAATGCTCGCTTGCAAGCCTTTGAAAACCAAGAAATTCAATTCACCTTCCTTGAAGATGCTAGCCAATTGGCCTACGCTCAAGGCAACCCCGACATCAAAGACAACATCAAGAGCGAAGAAAACCCAATCGTTTGGAAGGGTATTCAATACAATCGTTCATTGAATGCTGGCCCATTGCAAGATGTGCGGGTGCGCCAAGCCTTCGCGTTGTCAATCGACAAAAAAGCTATCACCGACCAAATTTTGAAGGGCTTGGCAGTCCCAACCGATACCTTCAACAGCGACGTACGGGTCAAGGATAAAGTTAAGAGCTTAAGCTATGATGTCGCTAAAGCCAAGCAATTGCTGGCCGAAGCTGGCTATCCCGATGGTGCTGGCTTCCCTGAATTGACCTTCTACGCGCCACCATCAAACGACCCACAAATGCCTTGGATTGAAGCCGTCGCCAAGATGTGGCAAGATAATTTGGGCGTGAAGGTTGTGATTCAAAACAACGAAGGTCCAGTTTACTCAAACATCCAATGGTCGAACTATAACAAAGATATTCAACCAGGCTTTGCGACCCTTGGCGGCCCAATGAACTGGTTCCAACCACTCGACTTGACCTTGGCTACCAACCATATTTGGTACTTCATGGACTTCAAAGAAGGTGGGATGGCTAAGTTCGCTGAATACCAAACCCAAATCGATGCTGTCAGCAGCACCGAAGCCGTTGGCGATTGGGCTGATTTGACCGCTCGTGCTGAAGCTGCTTGGACTAAGCGCCAAGCTATCAGTAAAATTGAAGAGCCAGAAATGGCTAAAATTTCAGCTAAAGCTCCTGAAGCTCCCAGCTTCAAAGATCAATGGGATGCAATCAACGAACGCTTTACTGCTGCTAAAGATGATGCTGAAAAGCTGACTGCCTACAAAGATGGCTTGTTGTTGGTCTTGAAGGAAGAACAAGACGCAACGTGGTATGATTATCGTACCGAAGAAAACAAACAAGCCCAACGCTTGATGATCAAACTGGCTGGCCAAACGCTCGATGACGCTTGGCAAACCTTGCCCGAAATTCAACAATTGGCAATCGACTCAGCTTGGATGATCCCCATCTACTACGACAAGTTGTACTACGCAACCGATCCACGACTCTCAGGCATTGTGATCAACAAACTCTCGTGGGGCGGGATCTTCCAATATCAATATTTACAGTGGACTGAATAAGTTTGGCCAGACTGGCGGGTGTTGATCAACGCCCGCCAGTTGCCCCACTGCACGCATTCTGACTGACATACGGCTGCACGCTTTGATCGCCGGCTCTGCCATGATGGAATGCACTGTTGATACTTGTCATTTAGTAATGGTAGGGTCGTTATGCGCGTCAATTTTATCTTCTTCTTAATCAAACGCTTGGCGATGATGGCAGTTTCGCTGGTGGTGATTATTGCAATCTCCTATACGCTGCTCGCCAAAGCCCCAGGCAATTTTATGGATGTCCAGCGAGCGGTGGCCGCAATGACCACGCTGGCCAATAGCAACAGCGAGACCTTCAAAATTCAAAAGGCGCTCTTTGATGAACGCTATGGCCTCGATAAACCACTCTATATGCAAATTTGGACTTACACCAAAAATGCTGTTACCTTCGATTTTGGCCCCTCGTTTCAAAGCCCAAGTATTTTGATTCAAGATATGGTGCGCGAACGCTTGCCGCGCACGTTGTTGATCGTCTTCCTCGGGATTGGCCTCGCATTAATTGTGGGGATTCCGCTCGGGGTAATTGCTGGTTTTCGCCGCAATACTTGGATTGACTATATCGTGACCGGCTTTTCGATGATCGGCCAAGTCGTGCCCGTGTATGTTTTGGCAATTGTGCTGATTCTGATTTTTGCGGGGCAAGTTTGGAATGTGCTACCAAATGGTGGTTGGGCCACACCCGTGCCAACCTTCAAGCAATTGATTTTGCCAGTGCTAACCTTGGCACTTGGGCCAATTGCTGGGATTGCCCGCTTTACCCGCAACCAAGTTGCTGAAACCATGAGTCAAGAATTTATTCGTACTGCTCGCTCAAAAGGTATCTCCGAGCGCTTGGTGATTATGCGCCATGCCCTTCGTAACTCCTTGATTCCTGTGGTAACAACCACTGCGCCGCAAATTGCCTATGCGTTGGTTGGCTCGGTGTGGATTGAAAATATTTTTCGGATTCCAGGGATTGGCCAATTGTTTGCCACCGCGCTGGGTGCACGCGATTACCCCTTGGTAATCACCAGCACGGTTATTTTGGCCCTTGGGGTTATGTTGGCCAATTTATTAGCCGACATCCTGTATAGCATCCTTGATCCGCGGATTAAGCTCGAAGCCTAATTTGGTTGTTCCACGCTCTAGTCTCAAAGGAGAGCTTGTATCATGGCAGTTAATCAGCTTTCACAACCCACAGCCCAAGAGGAGCTTCCGGTAGCGGAATCGCTGCTCAAGGTGTTTTGGCGGCGCTATCGCCGCAATGCTATGGCTTTGGTTGGCTTAGTTTTAGTCATTATCTTTGTCATCCTAGCCATTTTTGCCCCTTGGATTGCCCCATACCACTATAACGATCAGAATCTGGCTGCAACGTGGCAAAAGCCTTCCAGTACCTATTGGTTTGGAACTGATGATGTTGGCCGTGATCAATTGAGCCGGATTATTTATGCGGTGCGCACTGCGGCAATTGTTGGCTTGGGCACATCGATTCTATCCTTAATAATCGGGGCGGCGATTGGCTCGGTCTCAGGTATGCGCGGTGGCTTAACCGACACCTTTTTGATGCGCTTAGTTGAGATTTTCAATTCGTTTCCTTCGACCTTGTTGGCGATTATTTTGGCGACGACGCTCGGCCAAAAAGTAACCACGATTGTGATTGCGTTGGCGATTACTAACTGGGCGGGCTATGCTCGGTTGATTCGTGGCCAAGTGCTTTCGTTGAAAAATCAGGAATATGTGCAGGCCGCCCGCACGCTGGGGGCGAGCGAATGGCACATCATTACCAAATATGTGTTGCCCAACATTCTTGGCCCAATCGCGGTGGCGCTGAGCTTTGGGATTCCCTATGCCATGGTTGCCGAGGCTGGGCTTTCGGTAATTGGGGTTGGGATTCGACCACCAGAGCCATCGTGGGGCAACTTGATTAACTTGGGGATTAGCAAAATGCGCGGCTTCCCGCACTTAGCCGTTTGGCCAACCCTTTTGTTTAGCATCACGCTATTAGCCTTTACGTGGTTTGGCGATGGCTTGCAAGAAATCTTCAACACGAAAGGGGAACGCTAATGGGTGCGCCATTATTGGAAGTCAAGGATCTCAAAGTCGAGTTCAAGCGGCCTGGTGGCGTGGTGCATGCAGTCAACGGGGTTAATTTTACGCTTGAAGCTGGCCAAAGCCTCGGAATTGTCGGTGAATCTGGCTCGGGCAAGTCGGTGACGATGCTTTCGTTGCTTGGTTTGATTGGTCGGACTGGCCGCGTGGTTGGTGGTTCGGCGATGTTCAACGGGGTTGATTTGGTCAAAATGGCTCCGCGTGAGCTGCAAGATGTGCGCGGTCGCGATATTGCGGTAATCTTTCAAGACCCAATGACCAGCCTCAACCCAATTATGAAAATTGGGGCGCAGATCACCGAAAGTATGCGCATGCGCAAAATTTACTCGGCAGCCGAAGCCAAAGAACGGGCAATTGAGTTGCTCGATCGGGTTGGGATTCCCCAGCCTGCCAAGCGGCTCAACGATTATCCCTATCAATTTTCTGGTGGCATGCGCCAACGGGTGATGATTGCGCTGGCCTTAGCACTCAAGCCCAAATTGCTGATTGCCGATGAGCCAACCACCGCACTTGACGTAACGGTGCAGGCTCAGGTGCTTGATTTGCTCGAATCGTTGCAGGACGAAACGGGTATGGCCATGATTATTATTACCCACGATTTGGGCGTGGCCACCAACTACTGCGATAATTTGGCGGTGATGTATGCTGGCGAAATTGTCGAAATGACGACTGTTGATCGCTTGGTTGAGCACACATCGCATCCCTATGCTTTGGGTTTGCTCAACAGCACCATGGAGATTGGCCACGGCAAAACCGCCATCCAGCCAATTCCTGGTAACCCGCCAAGTGCCTTAAAAGTGCATAAAGCTTGCCCATTTGCGCCGCGCTGCCGCTTCAAAAGCAGCGTTTGCCAAGAACGCAAGCCCGAATTAACTACGGTCGAACCCAATCACCTGGTGGCTTGTTTCCACGCCGATGCTGTGGTCAAGGCTGCTCAACAAGGTGATGATGCAGCAGCGGAGGTAATGCTCAATGTCGCCCAACCAATCCACGCCTAATTCAGGCCAGCCCTTGCTCAAAGTCGAGGGCGTTTCCAAATATTTCATGCGCGATAAAAGCCGCTTTGCCGCTGTCGAAGATGTTTCGGTTACCCTCAATGCTGGCGAAACCTTGGGGATCGTCGGTGAATCGGGGTCGGGCAAATCGACACTTTCGCGCTGTATCATTCGCTTGTACGACCCCGAAAAAGGCCGAATTTTCTTCGATGGCATTGATTTTACTGGGTTGTCCAACAAAGCTTTACGGCTCAAACGCCGCGATATCCAGATGATTTTCCAAGATCCGCTGGCGAGCCTCAACCCCATGATGACCGTGCATAGTGCGATTGAAGATCCAATGTTGATTCACAATGTTGGCACGGCCCGCGAACGCACCAAGCGCGTCCATGAATTATTAGAGTTGGTTGGGCTTGATGTTGGTGCTGCCAATGCTTTTCCATTTGAATTTTCGGGCGGTCAGCAACAACGGATTGGCATTGCCCGCGCCTTGGCCTTGAATCCCAAATTGTTGATTTGCGATGAAGCCGTGAGTGCGCTTGATGTGTCGATTCAGGCGCAGATTTTGCGTTTGCTGCAAGATTTGCAAAAACAATTGGGCCTAGCCTATTTGTTTATTTCGCATAATTTGGCGGTTGTCGAGCATATGAGCGACCAAATTGCCGTCATGTACCATGGCAAAGTCGTCGAATATGATACGGTTGAGGAAATTTTCCGTGCTCCCAAGCAGGAATATACCCGTAATTTGATCGATAGTGTGCCGAAAATTCCCCGTTCCGATAGCTTGCGTTTCAAACGCCCGCGCCTGAACGAAGACGCAGCAGGAGCCTAATTGATTAATTGAACAAACACGAAGCCTTAGTTGCTTCGTGTTTTTGTGTGTGAGGAATGATCATGACAACGTTGTCGAACCCAAAAACGGCGATTAGCGATACACGGTTTGCCAAGCTAGCCCGTGGCATTAATTTAAGCCATTGGTTTGCCCAAGATTATACCAACCAATATAGTTTGGAGCATTTGCGCACGTACAACACCGAGGCCGATATTGCGCTGCTAGCCAAGCTTGGTTGTAGCCATTTGCGCTTTACGCTCAACCCAGTTGTGCTGCTGAATGAGAGCAATCCAACCGAGTTGAATCCTAGCTATTTGGCCGAAGTTGATCGGGTGATCGATTTGATGTTGGCCCATGATTTGGCGGTCATTGTCGATTTACACCCCGAAGACGATTTTAAGCAGCGTTTGTTTAGCTCGCCCAGCTTGGTCAAAATCTTTGCTAGTTTCTGGCAACGTTTGGCTGCTCACTTGGCTCAGCGTGATCCAGAAATGCTCTTTTTAGAGGTCTTGAACGAACCAGTCGTGACCGATGCTCAGCAATGGGCTTTTGTCCAAGCCGAATTATTGGCGGCGATGCGGGCTGGCGCACCCAACCATACCTTGATTGCAACTGGCCATAAATGGTCGAGCATTACCGAGTTGTTAGAGCTTGAGCCATTGGCTGATCCGAATATTATCTACAATTTCCACTGTTATGATCCGCATACTTTTACGCATCAGGCGGCAACCTGGGGCGCACCCTACTGGCCGTATCTCGAATATTTGCCCTATCCATCGAGTCCCGAAGCCTTAGCCCCGATTGTGGCGACGATTGATGACGACGTTGCGCGTGATGCTGCAATTAACTATGGCAACGAACGCTGGAACATTGATACGCTACGTGAGTGGATTGGCCAAGCGGCGGCATGGGCTGAGCAGCATCAAGTGCGTTTGACCTGCAACGAATTTGGGGTCTATCGCTTCAAAAGCAAGCCTGAAGATCGGGCGGCGTGGTTGCATGATCTGCGCAGCGTGCTTGAAGAATTTAATATTGGCTGGACGATGTGGGATTATGCAGGTGGATTTAGCGTGGTCAATCAACTGAGTGGTCAGCGTGAAATTGATGCGCTGACGGTCGAAGCCCTCGGTTTACAGCAATAATTTAATCAAGCCGTAGCACAATCAACATGCTACGGCTTGATCATTTAAACCATTGCCATTTGTTGAATCGCAGTGCGCAAATTGGGGTAGGTAACCAGGGTATTGAGGTTAATCCCCAAACTGACGATGCTTTGGGCGATATCGGGGCGCACCCCAACCAAGGCTACCTTTGCTCCCAGCAACATCGCCGCCCGAGCAATTTGCATGAGTGAGCTAGCAACGTGAGTATCGACCATCGAAACCCCGGTAATATCGAGCAGCACCCGACTAGCCTGTTGTTCGTTGATACCATTCAGCACGGTTTCAGTGATTTGCTGAGCACGCTCGGTGTTGATGCTGCCAATTAAAGGAATTAACAATACACCTGGTAATAGAGGAATTAATGGGCAACCAAGCTCTAAAATTGTTTTGGATAACGCATGTTCACGATCAACTGCTCCGCGCAAAACCTCGCGTTCAGCGTCAAGCGTTGACTCAAGCGCTTCATGTTCGAGCGAACTGCCCAAAATCGAAGCCCAAATATACAAACTATTAATATCAGCGATTGTTTTTTGGACATCAGCATGGCCAAAAGCCAAAATACCCCAATCGTGGCTGGCAGTGACGATCGGCACACAGGCAACATAGCCGCTGCTATTCAATTGGCGAGCTTGCTCGAGAAATTCGGCTGGCGGAAACTCGCTGCCGTGACAATGGCTGCCTGCTTTGATGGTTGACGAGCCATCTTTGCTATAAATGCTGGCAAGCCGTAAAAAACCTGGTTTCTGCTCATCCCATAGCGCTAGACAAGCGATCGAAACCGGCAAGCGCTGCATCCACGCTAATTTGCCAGTTTGTTGTTTTTGATTTGAAACGAGGAGCATGCTCAGCTCATGATTGGCAGCGAGCAACCGATCAAGCCCAGTAATTTCGTTCCGTTGTAGCTCAAGCACGGTATGCAGCAAGCTTGTATGGGCGGTGGCCAAGAAGCCATTAATCTGATCGGCAGGCAGATCGATTTGAGCTAATTGTTGATTAGCGGCAGTAGCAAACACCTGATACAGCACCGAAAGCGTATCCGATTTGGAGCTAACCGTGATAATTGCATACCATGCCGCCAAATAATCGACCTCAACGTTTTGGGCCTCAACCTTAGCCTGAAGTGCCTGAATCAGGCTGCGAATCCCTTGGTTGCTCTCGTTGAGACTGAGATTGGGATCGATTGGCACAGGATAATAGATCACTTGCTGCATACGTTGGGCTAATTGATCGGCCCAATGTTGCTGTTTGGGCGCAACTGTACTGGTCTTAATTCCGGTATAAACATCTTTACAGCCACACGATTGCCGCCAAATGGGGATGGTTGGCACATAGATTGGGGCGTTTGAAACCGGTTTACCTGCGATCAGCTCAATAACAGTATCGGCGGCGATGCTGCCAAGCAATTGGGGTTGTTGACGCACGGTGGTTAATGGTGGGTTGGCATGTTGGGCAATAGTGGCATCATCAAAGCCCACAACTGCCATATCGTGTGGCACTCGATAACCCTTAGTTTCCAAGGCCATCATTACCCCAACTGCTTGTTGATCGTTGGCGGCGACCACGGCACTAAAATTTAACCCATTGGCAATCAGCGGGTAGAAGGCATGTTCGGTGCGACCCTCGGTATAATCGCCAACATCGACCACCCAAGCCGGGTTAGGCGTGATGCTATGTTCGTTGAGCACATCGCAATATACCGTGTAGCGATCGCGCATATCGCTATTATTAAAATTGCCAACGAAGGCGATTTTGCTATGACCATGCTCGATCAGGTGTTCGACCATCGCCCGGGCACTTTGGTTGTTATCGGGCATGACCAGCGGAAAGCGCTCGCCAGCATTGGGGGCACTAATGACGACGGCTGGCATGTTGGTCGCTAATTCATTTAACCCAGTCGGATCGATAATCACAATCCAAGCTTTGATATGCTGTTTGGCCAGTTGGTTGTTGATCAGATGTTGGGGAGCACCTTGCACCGCAATCAAATCGTATTGATGCTTGCGTAAGCTTTGCAAAATGCCTTCCATAACGCCTGTCATAAATTCGCCGGCGAGTGATGGTGCAATGAAACCAATTGCCTGCCTGCTAGCCATATGCAAACTCCTCGAAAAACAACAGCAACCTAGCCGAAACTAGCTATCTAGCTGAGTATGGCACTAATTATTGGCCCTGACAAGGGGATTCTCTGGCAAAATCTGGGCTAATTGTCTGTATTTGTACTATGCCTGTTCTTGTTTGGCGTGGCAATGGGTATTCAGTCGCCAAGCTTGTAGGTTTAATGGTGTATTTGCTGGGGCGCTTTCATGCGCTTACTCCCTAGCTTTACAAGGAGCAGTCCCACAGGTTGATCAACGAAACCCTTCGCAAAATTAACGCTTTCGAGTATCATGAGATCGAGTGCTAAACCCACTCGATCTTGTGTTTAACTACCTAGAGGAACTACCGTTCATGACAGAGTTTATTGATCTTCGGGCGGCCCTAAACTCGTTGCAAGCGCGATTCGATGCGCTAAGGGGGCGGCTTTGACTGGGCTGCCAAACAAGCCGAATTGCATGACTTAGAACATCAGGCTGCCGAACCAAGCTTGTGGGATAATCCACAACAGGCCCAAAGTATTTTGCAACGACTCGCTCGCATGCAAGAAGAATTGAAAATGTGGGATAGTTTAGCCGTCGATTTGGCAACCCTGCGCGATCTGTTGCAACTTTCGGCTGATGATGCTGATTCGCTCAGCCAAATTGAGCGTGAGGTCAACGGCTTGACCAAATCGGTCGATCAGCTTGAATTGAGCATTTTGCTGGGCGAAAAATACGATAGCACCAATGCTTTTATCTCGATTCAATCGGGCGCTGGCGGAGTCGAATCACAGGATTGGGCGCAGATGTTGTTGCGTATGTATAGCCGTTGGGGCGAAAGCCAGGGTTTTCGTACCACGATTGTCGATATGATGGACGGCGAAGAGGCAGGCATTAAAAGTGCTACCTTAGAATTGCGCGGCCCCTATGCTTATGGCTATGCCAAGGCCGAGGCTGGCATTCATCGTTTAGTTCGGCTTTCGCCTTTCGATGCCAACCATCGTCGCCATACCTCGTTTGCCCGGGTTGAGGTGTTGCCCGAAGTCGATGATGCCGCCGAAGTCAAAATTAATCCTGAAGATCTGCGGGTTGATGTCTATCGGGCTGGTGGCCATGGTGGGCAAGGTGTTAATACAACTGACTCAGCGGTGCGTTTGGTTTATCGTGGTGGCACGCCCGATGAAATTATCGTAACCTGTCAAAATGAACGTTCGCAATTGCAAAATAAAGAAACCGCGATGAATGTGTTGCGGGCGCGTTTGTTGGAACGTGAGCTAGCCCGCCAAGTTGCTGAACGTGCCAAACTCAAGGGCGAACATCGCGATGCCGCTTGGGGCAATCAAATTCGTTCGTATGTGCTTGACGATCGGCGAGTTAAAGATCATCGGACCAACGTCGAAACATCGAATACCCAAGCAGTGCTCGATGGCGAGATTGATTTATTTATCGATGCCTTCTTGCGCTGGAGAACCGAAGGCACAGAGTAGTGAGGTTTATATGCGACGAGTAGTGTTGTGGATGCTAGCATGTTTGTTTGTGCTGGGGTTTCAGGCTACGGCTCAGGCGGCTGAGCCAGCCAAAATCTCGCGTAACCAAGCAACAAGCAGCTTTGGCGAAAATGTGGTTTTTGAGCTTGAAGCTGAATCAAGTTCGCCAATTCGCGAAGTGACGTTTTTATATGCCTTGGGTGTGCAGCCAGGCGATGTGCCAGCTTACACCGAGGCCGAGGCCAAATGGCAACCTGGTAGCTCGATTGAGGCCAGTTTTACCCGCGATACCAGCATTGAATTTTTGCCAGTTGGCGTGACGGTGCGCTATAAATGGCAGCTGGTTGCCGAAGATGGCACGATTACTGAAACACCTGAGCAATCAGTCCAATATCAAGATACCCGTTTCAATTGGCAAGAAAAAAGCTCACGTGGGATCACTGTGCGCTGGTATGATGGCGATGAGCAATGGGGACAAGATTTGCTCGATAGCGCACTTGGTGGGCTTGATCGGCTTGAGCAGCGGATTGGCGGTTCGGTCGAAGATCCCATGACGATCTCGATTTATAGCAATACCCGCGATATGCGCGGCGCTTTGCCACCCAACTCAGCCGATTGGATTGGCGGTCAAGCACGGCCTGACCTTGGCTTGATTATTGGGTCGATTGATGCTGGCGATGACGCTGAATTAGGTCGTTTAGTGCCGCATGAATTAAGCCATTTGGTGCTGCATCAAGCAACCAACAATAATTATGGTGGTATGCCAGTTTGGTTCGATGAAGGTTTGGCGGTTGCCAACCAAGATTCGCCCGACGCTGGCTTTAAGCAAATGGTTGAGCGGGCTGCCGAAAATGGCGAGTTGATTCCGTTACGTGCTTTGGCCTCGAATTTTCCTTCCGACCCTGAAAAAGCCCTGCTTTCGTATGCCCAAAGCGAAAGTGTGGTGCGTTACATCGAATCAACTTATGGCATCGAGGCGATTACCAAACTCGTCGCTCAATTTAAAAGTGGCGTAACCGATGATGTGGCGGTGCAAACTGTCTTGAATCGTAGCCTTGATACCTTGGATAGCGAATGGCGCAGCACCTTGCCTGAAGCGCAAGGCTCTGGCCCAGCCCAAATCTTGCCCGACGATACCGCTCCAGCTGATCGATTTAGCGAACAACCACGATCCTCAGCTCCTAGCAACCCAAGCGCACCCAATAGTCCAGCGGCAACCCCATCAGTGCCCTTGTGGATTTGGCTAGCAGGGATTGGGGGCTTGCTCTTGATCGTTTTTGGTACGATTTGGATTATTCGCAGCAGTCGCCAACCACGCTACTAAAGCTGGATTTGGCTGATTCTAACGCAGCAACCCGCCTGTATGATTGTGCTTGCAATCGGGCGGGTTTGTTTATAATTTGGTGAGTTGTCCTTATTCAAACTAGTGGAGGTTCATTGCAATGCCCCGATTAAAACCACTTGCGCCTAACGAAGTTGATCCTGAATCGCTGAAAGTATTCGAGGGCTTTTTTGCCAAGCGCGGCAATGTGCCAAATATGTTTCGCACGTTTGCTCGCCGCCCTGAAATGATGATCGCCGCCAGCAATTTAATGAGTGCTGTATTGAGCACTGGTACGCTCGATTTACGCCTAAAAGAGATGGTGGTGGTACGCACATCGCAATTAAACGAATGCTCCTATTGTTTAACCTCGCACTCGACGATTTTGCGCAACCTTGGGCTTTTGCAAGAAAATATTGATGCCTTGCAATCGCCCGATGATCCACGTTGGACTGAGCGCGAACGGGTGGCTTTGCGCTATGCCGAACAAGTAACCTTGAATGCCAAAGGCATCAGCGATGAACTATGGTCGAGTTTGCGTGAGCATTTTGATGAAGGCGAAATTGTGGAATTAACCGCCACGACCAGCCTTTTTTCGATGTTTAATCGCTTCAACGATGCCTTGGATATGGCGATTACTGAGCCAGGTTGGCCGGAAGCATAATTGGCTTGGGTATTGAGGAATAATCATGCAAAAACCACGAATTGGCCTGATTGGCTTGGGCGCGATGGGTGCTCCGATGGCGTCGAATTTGCTCCAAGCAGGCTATCAATTGACGGTTGGCGTGCATCAACGGCGCGAAGCTGCTGAACAGTTGGCTTTGCAAGGGGCAATCATCGCCGAAAGCTACCAAGCGTTGGGCGAAAACAGCGATATTGTGATTACGATGGTGCCTGATGCGCCCCAAGTTGAGGCCGCATTGCTTGGCACGAATGGTGCTGCATATGGCATGGCGGCGGGCAGCATCTGTATTGATATGAGCACAATTGCCCCCACCGCCAGTCGGGCGATTGCTGCCAAACTTGCCGAACGCCAAATTGCCATGCTCGATGCGCCAGTTAGTGGTGGCCCAGCCCGTGCTAAAACTGGCGAGTTGGCGATTATGGTGGGCGGCGAACCAAGCACATTCGAGCGCTGCCAAGCAGTTTTGGAGGTACTGGGCGGTGCGGTCAGCTACATTGGCGCTAGTGGTTCTGGCTCAGTCGTTAAGCTTTGCAATAATCTGGCGATCAGCATTATTGCCATGGCCAATATCGAAGCCTTAGCCTTTGGTGTTGCCAACGGGGTTGAAGCTGAAACGATTCGCAATGTGTTGTTGAATGCCACCGCCTCAAACTATTTATTAGAGCGTTGGCTGCCTGAAACCGTGTTTAGCGGCGATTACAACAAAGGCTTTGCGGCTGAATTATTGGCCAAAGATTTAAACGCCGTGCTTGATACCGCCCGCGCCAGTGGTGTGCCATTGTGGGCTGGTGGCCTTGCCCAACAAATGTGGATCGCCCAAAAAGCGCTTGACCCACGCTCGGATTACACCGCTCTAGCCCAGCGCTACGAAGCAATTATCGGACGCACGATCAAACCAAACTCGGAATAAGCCAAACCTGCCTTGCAACTAAACGATATGTGGAAGGAACCCTGAATGAATATAACCAGTCGCGAATGGGCTATGATTGAAGACTTTTCGCGCCGGATCACAACCGAAGCGCCACAATCGTTGGTTGCCTTGGCTCAATCACTGAGTGCGGCATTTCAAGTTGACGTAACGATTTGGAGCCGCACTGCTTCTGGTGAATATCATTGTGTTACGCCAAGCGCAGGCCAGCCCGAAGGCCTGATGATGAGCGCTGAGCAGGCATTAAACGTCGAAAAAGCTACCTTGATTTTTGTTTATGAAGCGTTTTACGCCGCCAAATTTAATCCTGCGCACAATTTCAGCCCAGCTCAAGTAATGATTATTCAGGCCTTGCTGGAAGGCTGGATCGGGCGTTTGCGCACCAGCTATGTCGAGCCGCATGAGCACGAAAACCTTGGTGATCTGCATCAATCGTTGTTGCAAAGCATTATCGATGTGTTGCCAGAAGGTGTCGTTGTCGGTTTAGCGCCTGATGGTCAGTTGATTTTGGCCAATCGTCAGGCCGAGCAATTGTGGCAACACCCACTGCATTCGGTGCCAGTTGAGGGTTATAGCCATTTTGGCCTGTATAAACCTGATGGCACGCGCTTGCCGGCTGGCGATTCGGGGATTGCCCGCGTGCTGCGCACTGGGGAGCCATTTCTCAAACATGATTTAATTTTGCGTCGCCCCGATGGCAGTGAAATTCCAATTTTGGCTAATACCTCGCCGATTCACGATAATCGCGGTAATTTGATCGGCGCGGTCGCCGTCTTTCAAGATATCACTGGCTGGAAATTGCAAGAAAGTGATCGCGATAATGCCATTGCTACTATCGTGCATGATTTAAAAAATCCCCTGACGACGATTCGTGGCAGTGCCGATTTGCTGTTGCGGCGGGCTAAAACTGAAAATCGCAGCGAACGCGAGTTAAATCGCTTGCAATCAATTATCGCTCAATCCGATCGTATGCGTGATTATCTGTCGTTATTGGTTGATGTTGCGCGAATCAACGCTGGCGAAACCTTAATCAGCCCATGCTTATTGGATTTTGGTGAGTTGGTCGGCCAATTAATTGCCACGATCAATGGCGGTTTAGCTAATCCCCGCATCAACGTGGAGCTTCTAGCTAGGCCGTTGGTGCGGGTTGACCCAATTTGGATGGAGCGAGTGATTTGGAATTTGCTCGATAATGCCCTGAAATATAGCGCCGATGATACCAATATCGATGTACGCTTAGAGCTTGAGCACGACCAAGTGCTGCTGAGCATTCGCGATGCGGGCCTTGGTATCGATCCCCAAGATCTTGAGCGAATTTTCGAGCGCTTTACGCGTGGGCGGCATACGCAACGGGTTGGTGGCACTGGTCTTGGTTTGTATACTGTTCGGGCTGTTGTGCGAGCGCATGGCGGCAGTATTGTTGTTGAATCGGAAGGCCTAGGCCGTGGTAGTTGTCTTACCGTAAGCCTTCCCGTTGAATCAAACGAATAACATTCACGACCTATTGGCCTGGATCTTGCTACGTGGTCTGGTTTATGCATTTTAAAGTGTTCCGAGGAGCAAACGCTAATGATCCGCGATCATTGGCGTTGCAATGTCCCACGGCGATAAAAGGAGTCTTTGTGTGGTTGCTGGAAAACATATATTAATCGTTGATGATGAAGATTCAATCGCAGACATGATCGCCGATGCGCTGCGAGATGAAGGTTATACGGTCGATGTGGCTTATGATGGGCGACGTGGCCTCGAATTGGCCCAGCGCATTAAGCCAGCCTTAGTGTTGACCGATGTGATGATGCCGTTTATGGACGGGATCAAAATGGCCGAATTGGTACAGCGCGAATTTGGCGCAACCTCGCCGCCATTTGTGTTTATGAGCGCCGTTGATTGCCGTGACCAGACCCAGCTGTATGGGCAATTTTTGTTTAAACCCTTTACTTTGGATATTCTGTTTGACACAATTGAAACGATTATGCAGAACTAAAGGCACACGCCCCACCATTGTTGGTTGCCATCGTGCCAGGCTTTGGCAGTGGCAAAAATCTGGGCGCGGGCATCGGTAATTGGTTGATCACGATAGGGGTTCCAGGTTCCAGCCCAGGTGCTTGGCTGATATTGAAATAAGCCAGTTAGCCCGCCTGGGCCTTGAATCGTGGGATTACCGCTGGATTCGCAGATCATTACATTCCACATAACCTCGCTGCTTTCGCTATAGGGATGGGTTTGGCGGGCTTCTTCAATCCAAGCCCGATATTGACTTTGCCAATCGTCGGCGCTGATGCTTGGCGTGCTAGCCACCGCTTGAGTGGGATTGATTGCACCGCTGGCAGGAGCTGCACTTGGGCTGATTGCCACGGGCGTTGCCGTTGGATTGCTCAGAATCAGCCCCAAGGTTGGTTGTGTCGTCGCAACTTGATCGGGCTGACCACAACCGACTAGCAAGCAAAATAATAAATAGACCACAAATGTACGCATCAAATGCCTCAATTAACCAAGTTTTTAGAAATTACCCGCCACTATAGCAAAAAAGATACCAACAAGCAATCAATCAGGCTATTAACTTGATGCTCTGCATGCGGTAGTGATCAAATCGATTGCATTGCTTTTAGATAATCAATGCTAGGTTGGATTATAATCAACCTACTGCTTTGTCCCACAAGCATCAACCATGTAACCTTTGACAAGCAACCAGCATCTCTAAACTACGGAAGCGCAGCTTTGCGATGAGAGTGTCTACAGCTTTAGTTTAGTGATTATGGAGTTTTGTTCATGGAATTACCTTTGATGGTTAATGTTCAACAGTTAAAGCAACAACTGCAAGCGGGGAATGATTTGGTGTTGCTGGATGTGCGGACTGCTGCTGAATTTGAAAGTGTGCATATCGATGGCAGCCTAAATGTTGTGCTTGATCAAATTGAGCAGCAGCGCCAACAACTGAGCGAAAGCCTCAAGCATCCGGTGGTGTTGGTCTGCCGCAGTGGCAATCGCGCTCGTCAAGCAGCAGCCTTATTACAACACGTCAATTTGCCAAATTTACATATTTTAGAGGGTGGAATTCAGGCGTGGCAAGCGGCCAACGAGCCAGTTAAGCAAGGCCGCCAACGTTGGGCCTTGGATCGCCAAGTGCGTGGCTTGGCCGGTAGTATTGTGTTGGCGAGTATGCTTGGGAGCCTGTTGTGGCCACCATTGCGCTGGGTTGCAGCGTTTATGGGTGCTGGCTTGACCTATTCGGCGCTGACCGATAGTTGTGCCATGGGCATGCTGCTTAGCAAATTGCCTTACAATCGCCAAACAACCTGTCAACCTAGCTTTACGCCAATCCAAAACGAAGTTGCCTAACTTAGGATCAGCTATCGAAATCGTACAGATAGATAATTAGGATACCCAAACGGCATGGAATTCGCGGATAGCCGGAGTGGCAGCGCAGAATTTCATGCCGTTTAATAGTCTTCAATCAATTTGATCTTTTATTTTTTCGTTTGTCATTGCGTCCAATTGTGATTATTGGGATATGCCAAAACTCTGATAAGGCCGCAAATCACCTCTTGGTAAACCTCTAAATGTTAATTTTTCAGACTCAGCCCTCGATTCAAATACTCAATAAATATTGATTTGGGCCTTCATGAAATGATTGGGCTACCTTCTTCGTCTTTAAAGGCAGTTTTTCGATCTGAATGTAAGGATCATCTATGGTAGTTGACGCAGCGCCGCTGGCCGAGGCTGCCCTAAGGGAATGCTTAGCCGAGTGGTTTGAGAACTATCACCTCGCGCTATTTCGGTATCTTGTGCGATTGATTGGGGATGAGGAACAAGCAGCAGATATCGTGCAAGATACGTTTGCCCGGGCGCTTGTTGCCTTGCGTACTCAGACACTTCCGCTATACCCCTACGCATGGCTCTGTCGGATTGGCGGCAATTTGGTGATTGATATGCTGCGGCGCAAGCGTCGCTGGCGTTGGCTACCCTTTCAGACAAGTACACCATCCCATGATCAAGCAATTGCAACTGCTCATGATGTGCGTGATTGTCTTGTGCGCCTAAACCGACGTGAAGCCGAACTGCTCATCTTAGCCCACTGTGTTGGCCTTAGCCCGAGCGAAATTGCGGCAATGCTGGATGAAAATGTCTCAACGGTGCGTGTACGCCTGCATCGTGCCCGTCATCACTTCCGCGATCTGTATACCAAGGAGGAAGGCTCGTGAACTGCGGTGATATTCGGCTTCAGCTAGCACAACATACAGCGTTGACACCAGCAGATGCTGTGGCAATTGAGGCGCATTTAACGACCTGTGATGCATGTCGGTTGCTGGTGGCCGATCTCGAAACTCAGACAGAACAGTGGTTTGAGTTGCTTGGTAAGACTACTGCGTACCCGCCAGTAGCGCTACGCGTCGCCACCCGCTCGCGTCTTATTGGCCTTACCAACAACGCGCCGCGATTTGGGCAATCACGTCGCCTGCTCGCCTTGGGTTTTGCCGCGCTGATTCTAATCGGATGCGTGTGGTTTGCTAGTATTCGGTGGTTTCTACCAGCGACTGAACGTGGATTAGAGCAAGCATATAACGGTACGAGCTTGGCTACAGTAACTCAGTTTATAGCCGAAAAGCCAGCTACACCCACCCTGACCCCAGCTTCGCAACACCCTGAGCGTCTGAGTACGACAAACCCCACCAAGGTCGCGCATCCCTTGGAAACAGCGATAACCATCTCGCCGATTATCGCCAATCCGCTACCAACCCAGGTTCGTCCAATCGTCCCTCCAACTCAAGCTTTGCCAGCACAAACCATGATCCCGATTGTGACACAGGAGCCATTGCCCACGACGATGCCGCAGCCAACCGAGGAGCCTTCAACCGCCGTTTTGCCAACGACGATTCCCATAGTACCAAGTCAGGAGCTTTCAACCGCAATTCCACCGACTACGGCTCCCGTTCTGCCAACGACGGTTCCGCAAGCGCCGCAATTGCCAACGGCGATTGGCACACCCAACCCACCAACGGCGATTGGCACACCCAACCTGCCAACGGCAATTGGTACACCCAACCCGCCAACGGCGATTGGCACTCCCGTGATGCCAACGGCAATTGGTACACCCAACCCACCTGCTAGCCCAACCGCCACGAGCAAGGTGGTTCCATCGCCGTTATCAACGACTCAATTGCTCAGTCCTACGCCAACCTCGGACGATCAGCGTACTAACCGGAATCATTAATATATATACACAGGAGTTTGTATGTTGCTGAAACGATTTCTAAAACCGATCGACGGATTGAGCCGCTATTGGTTGGCGATTAGCTTAATCCTAACGATTGGCTTGCCAACCACCAATACAGCGGCTTTTACCCAGCCAATTATTGCCTTTGAGCAGGGAAATTGCCCGCCAGGCGAGACCGAAGTGATCATATGGCCGACCCTACAGACCATTTCTTCCACTACGCCCCATGCAGGCGATCCAATCGTAATTCAAGGATCTGGCGGTTTTATTCAATGTAGTGGTGGGTTGTATAACGAATCTGCTCGTTCATTTGTGGTGACACTTGATGCTCAGCCAATTGGGCAGCTTGGCTGCTATGCTAATTATTGCCAGACAACCCTCACTATTCCGCTTACAACCAGTTCGGGTGTCCACCTGATAGCCACTGAGGGAGGTTCGCAAATGTCGATTATCGTCCAACCACAGCGTGCGACGCAGGGTATTCAGTTTCTCCCTATGCTTATTCAGGGAGCTATCGAATAGTTGGATTGCTATTCTAGGTAAGTCCATGCCCCTTGCCCGCTATAGTGGGCGAGGGGCATTTCACTGTGCGTGATGGGCTGTATTTCCTCGCCTTGCGGGCGGGATTTTATAGAGTCAAATAGGGCTATTCGTTGAAGTCTATGCGCCAGCGGAACGATTTGTTGTGTTTTGTTTACCTCCAACTTTGAGCTAGTATAACCCCTCAATTCATGCAATATGATAACCTCCATAATTCCTAACATCTATTGACTACTTAAAGGTTATTTTAGTCTTTTAATAACTAGGTTTTGTTGATAGTTTTTGATATAATCTGGTTACTCATTTACTCCATTACCCTCTTTTGGAGTGTTACGGAGGATTCCCCCATATGACTCCAGTTTTAGTGTTGATCGAAACCAGTGGAATTCAACAGTACATCTTTGGCAGTAACCGCCTACGTGAACAAATTGGCGCATCACATCTCGTTGATCAAGTGACTGATACTTGGTTACAAGAATATGGTTTCTCGGAAGCTGAGCCTCTATTACCACCAAAAGAACTTCCCGCTGCCCAAATTCTTTGGAGTGGTGGCGGTAATACGCGGCTATTATTTGCTAACAGTGAATTAGCGGTTCAATTTACCCGCACATGGAGCGAAAAACTATTGCGTGAAGCTCCCGATTTGCGCTGTTTGGTGGTACATCAAGCCTGGAATGAGAATTTAAATGAAACTCATCGGCAGGCGCTCGCACAGATGCGCCTTAAGAAGCAGACAACCCCAACCCAAACACCCAGTCTTGGCCTTGCAGTGAATGCCTTTTGCCAATCAACCGGTATGCCCGCAACAGGTTTTAATCGAGCTACCGATAAAGAAGCACCAGAGTTGTATCCAGTTTCGCATGCGGTTGCTGCAAAATTGGTTTCACTTAAAGATGCAAACGACAGGTTGGATGAAACATTACTTAGTGCTGAGCAAGCTAAAAAATATGTATTTCCCTACGATTTCGATAACCTTGGGCGGAGTGAACATGAACATAGCTATATCGCCGTGGTGCATATTGATGGCAATGGTATGGGCAAGCGCTTTGCAGCAATTCAGCAAAAATATCGGGATGATGACCAAGGGTATTTAGAAAAAGTACGCAAATTATCTGAGCTAGTGAGATGCGCAAGCAAAAAAGCTTTACAGGAATGTGTAAGGCTTGTTATAAAACAAATTATTGATACGAAAGAGCTTAAAGCAAGCATTCTGTCTGATAAAAAGCCTCCTAAAAAAGCTTTTCGATTTCCGTCGTTAGAAAATGAGTCTGAACAGTTTTTCTATTTAAACGATACACGACAAGGAGATCAAACATTTCTGCCGTTTCGGCCAATTATTTATGGTGGCGATGATGTGACCTTTGTGTGTGATGGACGGCTGGGAATTGCCCTCGCGATTAAGTTTCTCCAAGCGTTTAACCAAGCAAGTGCTCCCGAAAACTTGCATGGGTGTGCTGGGATCGCAATTGTTAAGGCCCACTACCCTTTTGCGCGAGCCTACGATTTAGCCGAACAGTTGTGTAGCTCGGCTAAGCAGAAAATTGGCGACCATAAGGCCTCAGCAATCGATTGGCAAATTGCCATGACTGGAATTACTGGATCATTGGGAGAGATTCGTGAGCGTGAATATCAAACAACTTCTGGTGCATCACTGAGTCTACGTCCAGTTTCAATTACTGAGAATGCGCCATCAGATATGGTTGATTGGAATTCGGTAGCAGAAATTATTGATAACCTCCGATCGAGCGAATGGACTGATAAGAAAAATAAAATAATGCAACTGCGCGAAGTTCTACGCCAAGGCTCAGATAAAGTCGCTGAATTTGAAAAATTATACAAGATTGATATTAATCGAGGATGGATTGATAACGTATGTATGTACTTTGATCCAATTGAATTACTTGATTTTTATTATCCGTTGGAGGCCCGATGAGCAGCTACACAATCAAAATTACACTATTGAGCGATACAACTTTTGGGACTGGTGATGGCATTGTTGGTTTAATTGATCAAGAAGTTGAATATGATCAGTATGGATTTCCATTCTTGCGCGGACGCACGCTCAAAGGTTTGCTTTGTGATGAATGCGATACCTTTATTGCTGGAATTGAATCTAATTCTAATCCTGAATTTGATGAAATTCGACGAATGCGTGACCAATTATTTGGAGTTGGTGGGAGTGTAGCTAGAAAAGAATCACGCTTGCATTTTAGTGATGCGATTTTACCATTAGCGATTCAGAATACGCTTAAAAGCTATGAATTACCAACCCATGAAATACTCAATGCATTAACCGTTATTCGTCGCCAAACTGCGATTGAGAATGCTACAGGAGTGGCAAAGCCACATAGTTTACGGTCGCAACGGGCAGTTATTCATGGATTAACCTTTGAATCTATAATTGATTGCAAACAAGATTTAGAACCAGCAGCCAAAGAATTATTAGATCTCAGTTGTCGTTTGTTACGGCGTTTGGGCACACAGCGCAATCGTGGCCGTGGCCGAGTTAAATGCTGCTTGATCGATCATTCCTCAGCGAACCAGCATGATAGAGATGAACATAATAAGCCAAATAATTTTTCTACATTGAAGCAATTACTGGGAGTTGAAGCATGATTTCATTGAAATATACCATTACAACCGAGCAACCACTTTTAATTACTTCGTTACAAGGTGATCCCAATAGTAGCGTGTCGTTTGATTATATTCCTGGCAGCGCAATTCGTGGCGCATTAATTGGGCTGTATCAACAAAAAAAACAAAGCACTGCTGACTTACTTGATGATCCTACGGCTAAACGTTTATTTTTTAGCCCTCAAACCCGCTTTTTAAATGGCTATTGCGCGATTGACGAAGCACGCTGTTTGCCGTTGCCAAAATCATTGCGCAGCAAGAAACGAGCTGAGCTAAGTCAAGGTTTATGGGATAGTAGTACAAAGCAGTATCTCGATAGCGATTTACACGATAAATCTGAGCATCGATCGTTTAAGTGGCGTTTTGGTTGCTTGGATTCAGCCCAAGCACTGCATCTTGCTGATTCTGTTAAAACGGTCTTGAATATTCATACGGCGCGAGATCGCCAAAAGGGCCGGGCAACTTCGGGTAGCGGCGCAGTTTTTCGCTACGAGGCAATTGCTCCAGGCCAAGGCTTTATTGGCTATATTTTGTGTGAATTGGATACAGATGCTGCTGAAATTCAAAGCCTGCTTAAGCAATCGCAATCGTTCCTCTGGCTCGGCGGTTCGCGCAGTGCAGGCTATGGCAAAGTGCGGATTGAGTTTGAAGCAGTTTCAGATTGGGCGGAATACACTCCAACTAAAATTGATAGCTCTCTGAATACGATTACCTTGCTGAGCGATATGCTAATTCGCGATCAGCAAGGGCAATATACAACTGATTTGGCTGGCAAGTTAGGTCTCAAGCCAGTTCCGGAATATTCCAATATTGCTAGCACCATTATCGGTGGCTTTAATCGCAAGTGGGGCTTGCCGTTGCCTCAAGTGCCAGCAATTGCTATGGGCAGCGTTTTTGTAGTTAAAGGTGACCTCAGTCAACATTATCAAACGTGGCTTGAACAGGGGATTGGTGAGCGGCGCAATGAAGGTTTTGGGCGGATTGCGATTAATTGGCGGCCACAAACTGATAATCAAGGCAAATTTACTCCTTTAGTAATCAAATCCAAGCCAAAATCTGCTGATTCAGCGCAGCCAACAACCCAACCAGCCTCAATACCTTCAGAACCCATCGATAATCCGCAACTCAACCTGATCAAAGAACGGATTATTCGCCAGCGGTTAGACCAGCGTTTAGTCACATTAGCCCAAACGTATTCCATTGATGCTGGGACGATTACCAGCACGCAACTAGCACGTTTATGGCTGACTGCACGCAATAATATTGGCAAAAGGGGCTTAACGGGATTAAATGATTTGGTTGGAAGTCTGCCTACAAATGCTCAAAATCAATTTGAACGCGCGAGAATTAACCAACAGTCGTTGTTGGATTGGCTCAAAGATCTTGCTAATAAAACGAAGCCAATTGACTGGGATGAACATTTGAATTTACCAAAACCGCTGGAAATTCCTTCAGAATTACGTGATGAATACACCTTGCGCTTAGTGATGTCGGTCGCCAAACAAGCCCGCAAACAGCTTAATGCCAACAAGCCAGCAGATGGAGCGCCACAACAATGAGTATTAATGCAACTCGTATCATTCGTAAACGGATTATTTTCAAGGCCGAGCTAGTGCTTACAAGTGCGGCGGTCTTCAGTAATGGTGATAGCGACCCAATTATTGATATGATGATTCTGCGCGATAGTTGTGAGCCGCAAAAGGCGCTTTTGCCAGGTAGTAGTTTGGCTGGGGCTTTACGCAGTTATTTAAAAGATATAACCAAAGATGACACAGCGATTGATAAATTATTTGGCTGTATCGGTGATGAAGAGGTTGGTGAATATTTTGGGCAAAGTCGGCTCTTGATTAGTGATGCAGTCAGTCGTGAGCCGATTCAGGCTGAATTACGCGATGGGGTGCGGATTGACCATGCCACCAGAACTGCTGCTGATCAGGCAAAATATGATTTAGAGGTGTTGCCAGCCGGAACGTGCTTTAGCTTAGAGCTTGAATTTATTGTACTGGAAGAAGTACCAACTATCAATCTGTTGCCATTAGTAGTTCAAGCTTTGCATGGCCTTCAGACGGGCCAAATTAGCCTTGGCATGAAGAAAAATCGTGGATTGGGGCAATGTAGCGTTAAAGGTTGGGATATTTATGAAATAGATATGACCAAGCCTACTGAAATTTTTGGCTGGCTTGAGCGTGATGATAAGAACCCTATTCCTACCGCTGCGCAACATTCTAATCTCTATGACTATTTTGGGTTCCAACCTGCCGATGCCAGCCGCTATCCGGTAACGCTTACAGCAAATTTTACCTTTGCTGATGATGCGATGTTAATTCGTTCGGCTCTCCAAACCAATAATCTAGAAGATCTGATCAATAATCCGGATGATCAGACTGTATCCAAGAAGATTCCCGATCCTGTGCATTTGCAAACACGGGTTGATGGCACGTTGCAGCCCGTTATTCCTGGTACAAGTTGGGCTGGGGTTTTGCGCCATCGGGCTTTACGCATTTTGAATACTTTGAAAGTGGCAACTGCCGAGCAGCAACTTGATGAGTTATTTGGCTTTGTTATAGAGCAGCAAGCTAAAGCACAGGCCAGCCGAATCATGATCAAAGATAGCATTATTCAGCACCCTGCGACTGAACCATTAGTGCAAAACCGCATTGCAATTGATCGCTTTACGGGTGGTGCGTTTGATGGGGCGCTGTTCAGCGAAATGCCGGTGTGGAAAACCGACCAAACTTGCGTCACGCTTGAAATTTCGATCAAACCACCCCGACCAAAAAAAGAAGCCCAACAAGATCAGCAAAAACCAGAAGATACGCCACAGCCTGATCCTAAGCCAACGCCTAAATTTAATCAGGCTGAAGTTGGCTTGTTGCTGTTATTGCTCAAGGATTTGTGGACTGGCGATTTGGCGATTGGCGGAACCAGTAGCATCGGGCGCGGGCGACTTCAAGGGCTTGAGGCCACGTTAACCGTCGATGGTGCTGAATTTTGCTTCAAGCAAGCCACTGATGGTATCGGTTCATTGCATATAACAGGAACTGGCAAGCGAGATCAATTACAAATGTATGTTGAAGCGATCGGAGCGTCCTCATGAAATCACTAAGCGAGATTATTCAGCACTTCATTCCTGATCAAGCTAGCACAATTCAGGGTTTGACATTTAAGTGGTTGCTAGCATTTGCGATCGATGGAGTTATTTGGGGCAAATTTGATGCTGATCGGCTGATTATGTATGAAAAATCCGATCTTCAAGGCTATAACGAGGCGATTCAAGCCAGTTATACCCCATTTCGCTCAGAAACCTTGCAGCAAATGTTGATTTTTGGTGAGCAAGCCCAACTTTCAATCTGGCGCGACGATGATCAATGGGGTAGCCACATTATTCGCGATAGTGCGAATATTATTGATGAAACGCAAATATTATGGGGAACCCATGCCGAGGCCGTTGGTGATTGGACATTTTTGACTGATGGCAACCAAGGCATGCACCACTTAATCCCCTTGGATTTGGCGACTTGTAATGCCCAAAAAAGCAACGGTGTTGCTTATCAAATCGAGCAAAAACCTAATGGGCAACGCCAATTTAAAGCCAAACTTCAGTTTGAGCGAACAGAAGCCGATTGGCGACCAGCCCAGTTGGTGTTGCACCATTCAATCGAATTCGATGAACATGGAATCGCCACAATTCGCGCTAGCCGCTATGTTGATTTGCGTTGGCAAACTCAAGGAGCTGAAGTATGAAAAAGCACATTCGTAAGATAGAAAATGATAACCGTATTGCAATTGCGCCTTACAATTTTGTGCCCCTACCGGATCGGGTTATCACGCTTGATCCTGATAAAGATAAGATCGATCACGCTAGGTATGCTAATAATAGAAATACTGGGCAAATTGACTGTAAACTGACAACGGAAACGGATCTCTATATTCGCAGCGGATTAACTGCCAGCGAATTTGCAGCGTCGCAACAAAATGCCCAACCCGTAGATCCTCCCCAACGTGCTAGTTTAGAAGAATTAATCGCAGTATTACAAACCAACCCGAAAAATAAACCCCAATTTTTCTCCACTACCAATAGCAATCAACCTGTAATTCCGGCTAGCTCGTTGCGCGGCATGATTCGTTCCTTGGTCGAGATTGCTAGTTTTAGCAAAGTTGGCTGGGTGAGTGATAATCCTCAATTCTTTTTTCGAGCAGTAGCCGACAATAAGAGATCTATAGGGATCTATTATAAAAATAAAATTAAAAATGTTCAGGCAGGGTATGTTTGTAAAATTGGAGATAAATGGGTAATATTCAAAGCGAAAGTTATTAATGGGAAAAATTTTTGTTGGTATAAACCTTGGAATTCCTTGAACGACGATATTATCAGAGAAATTGGCATATCTATGTTTAATGATAATGATTTTTCTATAGGTTATAAGCCAATATATTTTGATAATCCGAATTTTGATGAACACAGAAAATTTATAACAGATAGAATATCAGTAAGAAATAATTTGAATAATAAAGGATTTATAACTAATAGTGGTAATATGTTAGAAACAGGTGAGGAAGGAAATAGTAATAGGAAGAATTATTGTATTATTTTTGAGAAATCTCAAGAGCATAAATACACAATCAATGATCAAGCAATCTATGACTACTGTAATAATCTGACTGAATTTCAAAAATTATTAGGCGAAAAAGGATGTCTGATAAATGGTCGTCCTATTTTCTTCATTGAGCCTACTCAAGAAAAAGGGGAAGTTATTTATTTTGGGCATAGTCCTAATTTTCGTTTGGCTTATCGTAGGGATGATCTCGATAAAGCAGTATCAGCCTTGGATTGTCTCCCTTCTGAAATCAGTAGTAACTTAAATATACCTGATCTGGCCGAATCAATCTTTGGTTATGTGCGTCAAACCAAAACAAATGATCAGAATCGGGCTGCCGTTAACAATAGCTTGTCTCAAGAGGGAGAAAAAAAGCAAGCCTTAGCCGGGCGGGTATTTTTTAGTAATGCCCATCTCTCGCCTGAACAAGGTGATGTATTAAAAGAAACACACATTCCGCAGATTTTGGCTAGCCCGAAACCAACAACCTTCCAGCATTATTTGGTTCAAATAGATCCTGCGCAAGATCAATTAGCGCATTATTCAACCAAAGGTGCTGTAATTCGTGGGCGTAAACTGTATTGGCATCAACAACCTTCAAATGCTTATACGACCGATATTAAACAGGTTGAAAAAGCTCAAACCCAATACACTTGCATTACTCCTGTAAACCCAGGCACAACTTTTGAATTCACCATTCGCTTTGAAAATTTGAGCGATGTTGAATTAGGGGCGTTGTTATGGGTGCTGGATCTCGCTTCATGTGCAGGAAAATATCGCTTTAAACTGGGTATGGGCAAGCCTTTAGGCCTTGGTTCAGTGGCGATTAATTATGAGTTGCAATTGACTGACCGCAAACAGCGCTATCAGCGCTTGTTTGCTCGTGATGGCAATTGGGAGACGGGTTTTGAACCATCAAGCCAAGCGACCCAAACCAAGGCGATTGATGCCTTTTGTAAGTTTATTGATGATAACCTTGGTATGGATATTGAGGAGACCGAACAAATTCAACAACTTAGATCATTGTTAGCCTACCGTAACGGCGAAGGAATTTTATTTGCAGGGTTTTCGAGTGGTGAAGACTCAGCCTTACGTTATATGGAGATTGAACGGAATACCAAGATGTCGTTTTTGCCAAGTCAAGAGGATAAAAAAAATAAGGAAGCAATGATCAATGAATATGATGATCGTAGAGTTTTGCCAAAACCTTCGCAAGTTGCACCGCCACCTCCCCGAGAATTACCACGACCACCAATCGCAGATGATCCAATAAAGGTTACGGTGCGCCGTGTCACACGATGACAGATCACCCGTTCAACGGGTAGGGATTGGCTCGAATATCCTTGGTTCACCAGCCTTACCTAGCGTGGAAACACAAAGGGGACAGCAGCATGGCTGGAAAGCGGCTAAAGGGCAGAGGCGTTGCGCCCCGACGTGCCGCAAGAACCGCACTCTATGGTTAATGCTGAATTGCATCAAGTCTAGTCTCATCCATATGCCGTAGCCATGCCTGGAAAAACGCCTGGTAATCACCAGTGTCGCTCATCTGATCTCATTTGCCGTACCAATGAAATCAACAGCCGATGAGCGTGGAGCCTCCAACGGGGAGGTTAAGAGACGAACGGACAACCTACGGGGTGCTAGTACGTCTGTCATCGATTGGAACACGGGATCGCCTACGGGTCGCGAGGCCTATGGCGACGGAACTCCCATAGTAGTCGTGGGCGTAACGACCCATTGCGGCGTATAGGAAAGCTATACACAGGGCGAAGGGGAGTAGGTGATTTTTGACTGTTCTGGTAGAAAGGAGCGCGAGATGCGCACAGCCGACACTATTTTGGCAGTCATTCGTGATCGTGGGCAACGAGGATTGCCCTTAGCGCGTGTCTATCGCATATTGTTCAATGAGGATCTCTATTTGCGTGCCTATGGGCGGCTAGCAACCAAACAAGGCGCACTCACCAAAGGAAGTACAGACGAAACTATTGATGGAATGTCAATGGCGAAAATTCATCGTATCATCGCCGATCTTCGCCGCGAGACCTATCGCTGGACTCCAGTACGACGGGTCTACATCCCAAAAGCAACGGGAAAAACCCGACCTTTAGGGGTTCCTACATGGTCAGATAAGTTGGTTCAGGAAGTCTTACGCTCCATTCTCGACGCGTATTACGACCCCCAAATGAGCGACCATTCACATGGTTTTCGTCCGAACCGTGGATGCCATACGGCTCTTAAAGCCATTCAGCGTTGCTGGACGGGCACACGGTGGTTTATTGAGGGTGATATTGCACAATATTTTGACACGATCAATCACACGACACTCCTCACAATATTGGCGAAACGCATCCACGATGGCCGTTTTCTTCGGTTGATCCAGACACTCTTGCAGGCAGGATATCTTCACGATTGGGTGTATCATCCGACGCTGAGTGGAACACCACAAGGCGGGGTAATCTCCCCACTCTTGGCAAACATTTACCTGCATGAATTTGACCAGTTTGTCGAACATACGCTGATACCTGCCTATACCAAAGGGCAGAGACGGAAAGTCAATCCGGCCTATGCACAGATGGAACAACGAATCAGCAAATTACGTCGTCAACGGGAGTACGCAAGCGTTACCCCGCTCCTGAAGGAGCTTCGCACCCTGCCCTCCCGTGATGTGCATGATCCTGATTACCGACGGTTACGCTATGTGCGGTATGCCGATGACTTTCTCCTTGGGTTTGCGGGAACAAAAGTGGAAGCAGAGGCGATCAAACAGCAGATTAATGTATGGCTGTATGATCATCTCCAATTAAAACTGTCCACTCAGAAAACGCTGATCACGCACGCAAGTAGTGATCCAGCCCATTTTCTTGGCTATGACATCGTGACGCAACAGGCAAATAGCAAACAGACGGGAAACCGACGCATTGTGAATGGCCGGATCGCGTTACGCGTAGCCCGCGCAACGATTACTGCGAAATGCAACCGCTATATGAAAAACGGGAAGGCTACCCACCGACCCGAACTGCTGAGCGAAACCGACTTTACTATTATTGCAACGTATCAGCAGGAATATCGTGGCATTGTGCAATATTACATGCTTGCCCACAATGTATCGCATTTGCACCGCCTGCATTGGGTTATGAAGCAATCCTTGCTCAAAACACTGGCTGCCAAACACAAAACAACTAGTGCCGTGATGCGAAGGAAATATCTGGCAACACAGCAGTTGCCTGACGGGCGCAGAATGCTCTGCATTCGCGTATTCGTCGAGCAACCAGCACGACCGCCACTCATAGCTCAATTTGGTGGGATTTCTTTGCGCCGCAATCCAATGGCAATCCTCAATGAACGTCCACCCCAACTATGGAATGTGGGAACCGAAATTATCCAACGCTTGAAAGCGCAAGAATGCGAGCTATGTGGAAGCCATGAAGATGTGGAAGTCCACCATATCCGCAGGCTTGCCAACCTAAAGCGATCGGGACGAACGGAAAAACCACAATGGATGCAACGCATGATTACGCGGCAACGAAAAACGCTCGTAGTCTGTTCTCAATGTCACCACCGCATCCATGCTGGAAAAACACTACCACAGCAAATCACGAAATAAATCACTGGAGAGCCGGGTGCGGTGAAAGTCGCATGCCCGGTTCGGAGGGGGGCGGATGGAAAAGGACGCAAAGCGTACCTCGCCAGCCGCCTACCCTACGTTATTGAGATCATTGGTACGAAGGTTATTGTTCAAAGTCCAGTATACCCCAATATAAGAATAGAAGTTGATAATATTGACGGAAAATCAATGAAGCCAGGTTTTCCTGCCAAAGTAATTATTACTGAACATGCTGATAATAATCTTGTTAAGGCCAAATGGGCTAAGTAAAGGAGCTTAATGATGTCCGTAAAGTTGATTACTTTCTTGGGTAATGTAAGAAAAACTGAGCAAAACCCCAAAGGCTATCAGTTGACCAAATATCAATTTCATGATGTTGAAGAACCTTATGAAACATGTTTTGTCGCTGATGCAATTGCAAGGAAATTTGCTGTTGATGAGGTTCGTGTATTTGTAACGAAGGAAGCAATGGCAAACCATCTCGAAGATCTGCAACAAGCATTGCAAGATACAAATATTCCTGTTTATCCAGTAAAGATCGAGACACCTGATGATAGCGATCGCTATATTTGGGATATTTTTAACAAAATTACCGATGAAGAAATTATTAAAAAACATGATTCGATTGTATTTGATGTGACACTTAGCTTTCGCTCTATCCCAATTCTGGCATTTCTTTCCAATATATATCTTCAAAAAATTCGGGAAACTGAATTAAAGGCAATTGTCTATGGAGAATTTATACCTGGAACATCACCAACATATATGCGAGATTTATCAGTCTTTGCTAGAATTTTGGATTGGACAACCGCCGTCAGTACGTTTCAACAAACGGGCCGAGTGGAAAACTTAGCTGCACTTGCCAAGAATCTCGGTGGTGAGCCAGTTGAGCAATTTGCCAAGCAACTTGAAGCTTTCTCGCAAGAGTTGCTAGCGGCACGGCCAGTTGGCACTACTTGGGCCGCCTCGAAATTGCCAGCCTTGCTTGAACAGGTCAAAAACGATTCAAGACCTGAATCAACACCACTTGGTTTGTTGCTTGATAGTATTGCCGAAACCTATCAGCAATTTGATCTGAACAGAGGGCCATTAGCGACACTTGATGCTACATATGAAGAAGCTAAGGTTAAGGATATTCAATTTCTTAAAATTCAGCTTGACATGATTAAATGGTATATCAAAAAAGGCTTGCCCATTCAAGCAACAACTTTAGCTCGAGAATGGCTTGTCTCACTTGCAGATTATTACCAAGATACAGCAGTTAATAGTTTTTCGTATAAAGAGCGTGATAAACTTAGCCGTTACATTAACAATTTTATACCCCCTAGTAATACTCCAAAGATACCTGATATTCAGCCAAGTAGTCGTTTAAAGCAACATGCTCAAGGTATTGCAGATGTATGGGATTCAATTCGTAATATAAGGAATGATATTGCTCATTGTGGTTATGATCGACCCAAGGCCAAAGAAGCAGCTAAGTTACAGGCACATTTGGATTCACTTGAAGAAATGCTAGATCAACTATTACCTTAACAGGCATAATTTCAAACGGAGAAGTGTGAGGAGTTGGTTTGCCCTCATCTTGATAATCTGTGCCAATCTGTGGCTAAAACTGGGGGTTGGGGAATTTAACGCAGAGGCGCAGAGGGTCTTAGGGGCTAGGGTTCAGGTACGTGGCACAGCAGAATAATTGGTGAAATTCGTGGAATTCGTGGCTAAAATCAAGCCTTCGTGTGCTTCGTGTTCTTCGTGGATCGAAAAAGGGATCAGGAACTAACCCCTGATCCCTAGCCCCTGACCCCTACTATTTAAACCGCACAATCCGAATGAAATCGGCAGCTTTGAGCGAGGCTCCGCCAACCAAGGCTCCGTCGATATCCGGCTGAGCCATCAATTCATCGACGTTATCAGGCTTGACCGAGCCACCATACTGGATAATCACCGCATCAGCGGTTGCTTGATCGCTGAGCGCGGCCAATTCGGCGCGAATCCGGGCGTGCATGGCTTGGGCATCGGCTGGAGTGGCTGTATCGCCAGTGCCAATCGCCCAAACTGGTTCGTAGGCAATCACGACCCCGCGCAATTGCTCGGCACTTAATCCAGCCAAACTGCCGCGTAACTGCCCAACAACGACGCTCTCTGCTTGGCCACTATCGCGTTCGGCTTTGACTTCGCCAACACACACGATTGGCTTGAGGCCGTTGGCTAAGGCGGCATGGGCTTTGCGATTGATCAACGCATCAGTTTCGCCAAAATACTGGCGGCGTTCGCTATGGCCTAAAATCACATAGCTACAGCCCAATTCCTTGAGCATTTGGGGCGCAATTTCGCCAGTATAAGCTCCCTTGGCTTCGTAGTGCATATTTTGCGCACCCAAGGCCACGGCAGTGCCATCGAGTAATGGTGCTAAACTGCCCAACAAGGTGAATGGTGGGCAAACCAACACATCACGATCGGTTAGATCGGTCAAATCGGCGCTGAGTGCTTCGACTAAGGCCACACCCTCACTGACCCCGTAGTGCATTTTCCAATTACCAGCCAACAATGGTCGGCGCATACATCCTCCAAAAAAGCTTTAGAAGCCAAAAACAAATAAGTTTGTGGCAATCGGCAGGTATTGTACAACAAACAACAGCCCGCCAACTGAGGCCATGGCAATAAATGCCCGCATGTCCCAGTCCATAATTTTAGCGCCATCCAATGGCCCATAAGGGATCATATTAAAAATCCCCAGTAGTGAATTGACCACATAGCTGTAGACGGAAATCTTAAACAGAAATTGGATGTTGAGAGTATTAGCGATTGGAATGAGCAGCAACGAAAGCAGCGCGATGACCATATTGCTGGCTGGCCCAGCCGCTGCCACCAACCCAAGCTGTTTTTTGGTCAAATAACCACGATGATGCACAGCCCCAGGTGCGGCAAAGATAAATCCAGTTAATGCCAGCAGCACCGAAATCACCAACATGGCATCGTTGGCAAAAAAATGCGCTTCGCTGCCAAAGCGCCGCGCAACGACGCGATGGGCCAATTCGTGGATGACGATGCCAAGGCCAGCGGCAATCCCCATAATAATCACGGCATCACGCAATGGCATAATATTTCGATATACCAAGGCAAAAGCCAGGGTTGTGCCCAGCCAAGCCTTGGCAAATTCAAAAAGTTCGTTGCGGGGTTTGTTATCTGAGCGAAATGGATAGCCAGCCTGTGGATTAAACATTGAGCCTACTCTCCTTCCGCTGTGGTTTCTGGTGCGTGCTCCCAGCCACCAGCGCCAATCAGCGGCACAAAGCGAACATTGCTAATCGTGGTTTTTTGCCAATTTTGGCCCTGCCGTTGTAGCCGAATCAATTGTTGATCCTGCGCATCGCCAATCGGGGCAACCAAGCGCCCGCCATCGTGCAACTGGCTGAGCAGCGTTTGGGCTAGTTGGGGCGTAGCCGCCGGAATGCTGATGGCATGATAAGGCGCTGCTGTTGGATAGCCCAATGAGCCATCGCCCCAGACTACCTCAATATTGACATAACCAAGATTTCTAAGCCGAACTTGGGTTTGTTGAGCTAGTGCTTGATGACGCTCAATCGTCACGACCTTGCGTACCAATTCGGCGAATACTGCGGCAGCATAGCCTGAACCAGCGCCAATTTCAAGTAGTTGTTCATGAGGATTTAGCAACAATTCCTGGGCCATCAACGCCACAATATATGGCTGCGAGATGGTCTGGCCCAAGGTTAATGGCAGTGCTTGGTCGCTATAGGCTTGGGCTTGCAAGGCTTCTGGCACGAACAAATGGCGTGGCACATTGGCCATTGCCGCCAAAATCCGCTGATCATGAATGCCTCGTGGGCGAAGTTGTTCGTCAACCATGCGCTGACGTTGCTGTTGCCAAACGTCGCTCATAAACCTAGCCCAATTAACGCTTGCGGCAGCGCAATTGTTGCAACCGCGTTGCGTTGAAAATAGCCCAAAAATTCGATATTACCCTCGGCTCCGGTAATTGGTGAGCGGGTCAATCCGGTTAAGCCTAAGCCCAAATTGTTGGCTTGCTGCGCGACTCGTTCGATCACCTGACGATGCACCGCCGAGTCGCGCACGATTCCGCCTTTGCCAACATGCTCTGGGCCAGCCTCGAATTGCGGCTTGATCAAGCAGACGATCCAAGCATCGGCTGTCAGCAACCGCAACATGGCTGGTAGTACCAAGCCCAGCGAGATAAACGAAACATCGACCACCCCGCAGGTGGCGAGTGGCGCTGGTTGTTGTTCGGCATGCGGCAGGTGCTCCAAATAGCGAATATTGGTGCGTTCAAGCACGGTCACCCGTGGATCTTGGCGAATTTTCCAATCAAGTTGGCCGTAGCCAACATCAATTGCATAGACATGGGCGGCATCACGTTGTAACAACACATCGCTAAACCCCCCAGTACAAGCGCCAACATCAAGCGCTACGCAGCCCTGAGGATTAATATTAAAACTATCGAGGGCATGGGCAAGCTTGAGACCACCCCGCCCAACATAGGGCAAACTCGACTTTAGCGTGATTTGAGCCGCAGGATCAATCATCGTGCCAGCTTTGGTTTCGGCTTGGCTATTGACGATCACCTCACCAGCCATAATTAACGCTTGAGCCTTGGCACGGGTCGGCGCAAGTTGTAATTCAACTAATAACACATCCAAACGGTGTTTTTTTACCTTGGTCATTACGCAGTCCTTTGTGTAAACTGGCTTTCATTTTAACTGAAACGCTGTAATTCAAAAAGGCTATAGAGCAAAGCTATCGACTATCAGGGATTTATTGGCTGTTTTGAATCCTAGGGCCACTAGCCTAACTTGGTGATTGATGGCGGTAACCCAGAGAGTAGAGCGATCTACACTGCTTAATAACTAGCTATGCCTCATTAGTCCACGCTTCATTATAGTGCTGTTCCATTGCAAGGGGGATAAATCGTTCGACAGGACGAATAGCCTATAGGCAGGCCTAGGGCTTGGGCTTATCGTGTAGCTTGCTTCCACTACTATTTGGTTGTTTCTTCAGCGCCAGCTTCAAGGCTTGCTGGGTAGTTTAGTGCGCCTTTTTTAGCGAGTGTACTTGGCGATTGTATAAAGGGGTTGCTATGATTCGCGAAACTAGTAAGCTTGCCCGAGTCGTGAGCATGTGTTTGATTCTGCTGCTAGCCTTACAAATGCTCGTTTATCCGCATGCAACGTCTGCTGCTCCCAGCAATCAAGCAACTTCCAACCAATCACCAATAACGAGCTTAATTCGCGACCGTAATGAGCAACTTGATCCCTATTTGCAACGGGTGGCTGCTGCAGATCCCGATTTGTTTCAAGCCGCCGCCTTGTTAGCGGTGCAAGATGTGTTTAATGGCAATTTGCCCGAAATTGCAGGCGATCAGGCGATCGAGGAGCAAATTAGCTACTATCTGAATCGCGCAGCCTTGGGCTTGCCGATGCAGCCAAGCAACCTTGATCCGGCGCAGAGTTCCGCAATGCAGGATGATGCCTATTTGTGGGAGAGCAATCAGGCGGCGATAGGCACAACTTGGCAAATGACCGCCCGCCCCGATGGCGACCCGCGTTTGTTCGCCCAAGAATTTGATGCCTTGGCGGCAGCCCAAATGCCTGCTGTTGCTCCAGATTCAGCGTTTGCCCCCACTGCGCCCGTGGTTGAAGCAGCTCCTCAACCAGCGCTTGACCCAGCTGAAACGGTGGTTATTCCAGCGCTCCCAAGCAGCCCAGTTAAGCTTAAATCCCAAACCTTTATTCCAAGTCGCCCAACGAGCAGCCAATTTTTGGCCAACTTGCCCAGCCAACAAGCTGAGGCCGAATTTAGTGGCTTGCGGATTCAACCCCAAGTAGCCTTGAATAACCCAGTGCAAACGCCACATGCCAAGTTAGTGGTTACCGCAACTGCGCCATTGCAAACCAATTTCGGCTCAATCATTACCTATACTGTGACCGTTAGCAACACTGGTGGTCAAGCAGCTTCCTTGGTCGAGCTGAGCCAGCGGTTGCCAGCCAACAGTATTTTGCAAGGCTCAGTCAATGATTGTGTATTAAAAGATGGCGAACAACTGGTTTGTGCGATTGGTAATTTGAATGTCAACCAAAGCAAAACCTATCAAGTGCCCGTGTTGATGAAGGGCAATGGGACGTTGATCAGCACGCTGACGGTTAAAGATACCTTTATTGTCAACCCTGATACCAAGCCTGCCACCGCCAAAATTAGCACTAACGTTAATTCAACTAATCGCACTCAACAAGATGTTGGCAAGATTGTGATTGCCGCTGAACAATTTACCACCATTTTTGGTCAGACTGAAGCTAGTGGTGCGGTGGAAATTGGCTTTAAAAAAGATGGCAAATATACCTATCATCTTCGGCTTGGCCCCAACGATAAAATTAAATGGGATGCTGTGGGCACGCCAACGATTATTGAAACCTACGGTAATGTTGCCCAAATTCAAGAAAATTTTCCCTTGTTCAAGGGCGATTTTACGATTGATGTAACCAAAGATAAACCATTCATCAAGCCAAGCCCCACGATTACCCCAACCATCAAGCATTTAGCAGGCTTCCAGCTTTTAGGTAGCGCCGTGATCAGCGATGTGGCGATTTTGTCGGGCGAAGCGGGCTTTATGACTGAACTCAAAGTTTCGCTGCCTGGCATTACCACTACCTCAACCTTGACTCCAACTGCAAATATGACCACCACTACCAATTTGTTGCGGCCAAGCAGCATTTTGACGGGTACGAACCCGATTACTGGAACGAATCCTGTTTCTGGGACGGTCAAGAAAAACACCTTGCGCGTGACCGGGGTGATCAAGCCAGGTGGGAAGGGCGATGCCAAAATCAACGAATTTGAAATGTATTTTGCAGGCTTGAAGGTTAAAGTTAAAAATGCAACCTTCAGCGGCGATAAAATTAAAGTTAAGCAAGCCCTTTTGACTATGCCCAAGGAGCTTGGTGAGTTAACTGGAATTATTTCGGAGATCGAAGTAACCTCAAACTCGATCAACTTTGGTGGGGTTGGGGTCAAAATCCCGCTGCCCAATATTTATCCTTTGGGCAAGCCAATTACGGCCACAAACCCACTTACGCCAACTAGTTTATTGGCACAATCAGTGGCGCTGAGCGAAACTGGAGCCTATACGCCCGCAGTTTCGTTCATCAAAAACTCGGCCACGATTATGTACGACAGCAACGATGGCTTTAGTCTGCAAATTGATAGTACGCTTGATTTGCATGTTGCCGATAATGATCGCAAAATTCCGGTTGAATTGAAAATCGACTGGAAAGGTCAGGTCAAAGGCACAATCAAAGAGCTGAAGTTGAAAATTGCCGGCCACGACTTAGAGATGAAAGAAGTTGAGATTAGTAATGCTGGCTTGAAAGTCAGCGAGGCAAGCTTTACGATCACCTTCCCATCTGAGAAAAAGGATGAACCTAAACCGCCTGCCGCTGGTGATCCGCCTGCTGCACCCAAGGAAGGCGATAAGAAAAAAGAAGATAAAAAACTAACGATCACGGTCAAAAAAGTTTCAATTACCAAGCAAGGCTTTGCGATTGGCGAAGGCGCAATTGCCACCGATTTGCCTGATTTTGGGCTTGGGGAGAGTATTCGCTTCACCAAAAATAAAGTTAAATTTGTCGTAACCAACCCAATTACTAGCCCAGCCATGGAGCTAGAGATTGAAGGCACGCTCAAGGTGCTGATCAAAAGCAGCGAAATGGAAACTAAATTTGCCGCCAAATGGGATAAAAAAGGCAAATTCTCGGGCAAGCTCAAGGAATTAACCCTAACGGTTGCTAGCTCTAAGCTTGAATTGAAAAATGTTGAGTTCAATACCCAACGTTTTGCGACCAATTCGGCCAGTTTGACCTTGCCGCCGATTCTTGGCAGTACCCAAATTGCATTAACTAAAGTAGTTATTGACGAAAATGGCCTGTCGTTTGGCGATGCTGCTGTCAAAATTCCGGTCAAATTTACGATTGGCAAACAGAATGGCGAGCCGAGCCCAACCAATTCGGTCACAATTTCAGGCACGCTCGGCCTCGATTATAAGCAGGATCGATCATATAGCTTTGTGTTTGCAGGCAAAGTTTCAATTACGTTGGCCTCGCAAACTGCCGAAGCTGAAGGCCTTGTACGAATCGATAAAGATGGCAAGGTTACTGGCGATGTTGATAGTTTCGAGTTGACGATTGCTGGCATGAAGCTGGCAATCAAAGAGGCTAGCATCGAAAATGGCACGGTCAAGGCGCGTGAGGCGACCTTTGCGATTCCCAAAGAATGGGGCGGGCTATCAGTTTCGGTCTATAACATCGAAATATCTAAAGAAGGCTTTTCGATCGGTGGTGGCTCGTTCAAATTGCCCGAAATTAAAGTTGGCGATATGTCGCTGACCCTCGAAGGTACACTCAAAAAGGAAGGGAACGGCTGGATTATCGCTGCTGGTGGTGAGTTGAAGTTGCCCAATGCGGGTGGCGCTGGCTGTAGCGGCTTAGGTGTGAGCGTCGAAATTTTTGCTGGCAGCAATCAAACTGTGGCAATGCGGATCGCACCTGCTTCGGTGGATGCCCTGAACGAATTCCAATTGCGCAAAGTTGGGGTTGTGCTCAAATGTACGATTCCTTTGGGCGCAAGCGGCTTTGATCTCACGCGGATTTCGGGCACGGTTACCCTAACCAGCAATGTGACCAAAATCGAAATGAGCGCCACGATCGAGAGCAAAATGGGGATTGGCAGCTTCCGTGCCGTGACTGCCGATGGCAATATGTCTATGGAATATGTCAAAAATCCCTATAAATTTGAGATTGGCATCGGCGCATCGATGAAGATTTTCTCGATGTTCGAAGCAGCGCGGGCCAGTGCCAAGATGCGCTTTACCGATGGCGCAGTGCCCTTCCTGTTTACCGCCGAAATGAATATCAACGCTGTGATTGCCCGTGGCAATATGAAACTGACCGCTTGGACCAAAGATGGTGCATTCAATTTGGTTGGGCGGATCTATGGCGAGGTTGGAGTTAAACGCGGCGCATTGGTTGACCGTTGCTGGCGGATCTGGATGCCTTGGCCATTTGATGATCAAGATGTTTGTTTGACGCTGCCTGGCAGCGACCTATTTTTTGGCGCAGGCATGGAGTTTGGCAAGTTCAAGCGTGGCAATGGTGATGCTTGGGGCTTCAAAGCCAGCGTCAATATTGCCGGAGCCAACTATGGAATTTACGTTGATACCAGTGGCCGATTCAGCGTGGGCAATGTTGATGATTATCGTTTGATCGATGCACCTTCGCTGCGCCGCGCCAAGTATTTGCACGATCTGAATGCCCAACAGCAACTCAATCGCGCGAGCTTGAGCGCTGAAGATCTAGCATTGTTCAACGATTATAGTTTCAACAACCAAGAAATTATTATCAGTACCGTCGAAATGACCCGCCCCGGCGACTTGATGATCAATATGTTGCGCTTGAGCTATGATACCGATATTCAGGTGAGCTTAGTGCGCCCCGATGGTTTGCGAATGACTGGCAGCAATGCGGCTGGTAATCTGAATTTCAGCGAAACTTTGGTTGACCCACGCGATATTCGCGACCCAATTACCCACCAAGGTAACGCTGCTGCACCACCAATGCTGCAAACTAGCCTGAATGTGACCAATGCTGCGCTTGGTGAATGGAAGTTGGTCTTGAATCGTGCTCCTGCCTATGATTTTATTATCAACGTTAGCGGCACGATTTATGGCCCGCCAATTAGCGACTTGGTCGTGATCAACCAGAACGATGGCAATAATAGCGTCGATTTGGCGTGGACGCAGAGCACGCCATTTACTTCGACTGCGACGATTTATGCGAGCCAAGATACGATTACTGATACCGCTAGCTATACCAAAACCAACAACGTTATGCGCCCCGATGGGATTATGGCGACCGAGACGATTACGGTCGATGTTGGCACGGTAACCAAGTTTAGTGGTTATCCCTTGGTCAGCTTCGATTATGCCGAGGGCTTGCAAAATGCCGACGAAACGCTCGATCTTTCCTCGCTCAAGAGTGGGGTTTACAATCTGTGGCTCGAAGTCAACGACGGCCAGAATCCGCCAAGCCGCCATTATTTCCCGAACACAGTCAGCGTGTTGCACGCTTGGGAGCCAACATGGACAACCACCAGCGTGATTACCCCAAGCTATGGCAGCTTGGATGTGGCTTGGACGAAGCACCCTGATCCTGATGTTGATGGCTATGAAATTCACGTGCGCAACGAAGCTGATCAATTTGATGAAGATAGCTATATTGTCGATGTTGGCGATGCTTTATCACAGACGATCACGGGCTTGAATGCGGGTGAAAACTATGAGCTAACGATAATTGGCTATGATTCGGGCACTGGTCGAACTTCGGCAGCCGCACCAATTACGGCTACGCCATTGATTGCGCCATTCAGTATTACGGCCAACCCAACCGAATTGAGCTTGGATGCTGGGGTAGCGGGCACAAGCAACTTAACGCTTGCTTCGAGCATCAATCCCTACCCAGAGCAAGTATTTATTGAAGTGACTAGCTTGCCTGAAGGTTTCGCCGCCCATATCACCACGCCAATCGTAACCCCAACCTTGGCTGGAGTGCAATCGAGTGTGGTGCTCACGCCTGCCGCTAGTTTGCTTGGCGGAACCTACACTGTCACTTTGGTGGCGCTATCCAACGGAACCGAGCGCTATCTCGATATTCCGGTGGTGCTGAATGAGCCAAACTTTATGCTGCGTACTAGCGTTGATGATTTGACCTTGACCAACTTCAATAGCACCAGCGTTGCGATTGATGCGACCTATCAATTCAGCGAACAGGATGAAATTTTCGTTGATGTGCTGGATATACCGTTTGGGGTCGATTGGGCGTTTACGCGCTCGAGCTTTATGCCAGGCGAACAAACCCGCCTGATCTTGACCGATACGATTGATCTGGAGTATGGCGACTATCCAATTACCTTGCTGGCCTTTGATAACGAGCATGCCTACACCAAAACCCTGACCTTGGCGGTCACCGGCTTCTATATCGAAGTTGCTGAAGATCAAGCGGCTCGACCACATGAAATTGCAGCACCCTACATTTTGAACATTGATGGCAACGAATGGGATTCACCAATCGAATTCAGCATCGAGGAGCCTGCCGACGAAGAATTGTTCTTTGTTAGCTTGTCGAGTGCCACGGCTGAAGTTGGTCAATTGGTCAACCTTGAACTGAGCGCCTTGATCGATACTGCGCCTGGAACCTATGAAGTGTTGCTGCATGCCAGCAGCGAAGGCTATACCCAGACCTTGCCATTGTATGTAACGGTCGAAGCGAATGCCATGGCAACCGATTTGGTGATGGGCTACCAAGGCTTGATTGGCGGCTATATCGTGGCTGGCGAAAGCTACAGCTATACGCTTGCTCCCAAGAATATTAGCTTGAATCCAGCGCTTGATGTTAGCGTGATTGATCGGATGTTGGAAAATAGCTTGGTAACCTTGACTGACGCTGCTGGCTGTGGGGTTGCGACGAATGGCGCTGCGACAACCCTTAATTGTAGCCTTGGCGATATTGCGGCAGGTAGCCAACATAACGCCACAACCCTGACGTGGCAGATTAACCCCGAGGTTGCCGAAGGCACGCTAATTTCGCATACCAGCGAGTTAGTGATTAACGATACGAGCTTGTATAGTGAAACTTCGGCGATCGATAACGTTGGTGAGTTGGCTTTTACCGTCGAACGTTTATCGGATTTAGCCTTGACGGTAGACTACGATCAAATGGTGAATGCTGGCGAATTGACCACGCTCACCGCGACAATCACCAATACTGGCCCTTCGGATGCAGCAAATGTGGTGGTCGAGTTCTACTTGCCAGCCGGAACTAGCTTAGCATCGGCTGATGTTGGCTGTATCCAAGAAGCTGAGTTGGTGCGCTGCGAGGTTGGCGTGATGGGGGTTGATCAGGTTGAGACCTTCGCGATTCAGCTTGCGGTTGGGGCAAATCAACGTGACTATCTCGAAACGTTGATAGCCGTTGATAGCGATTCATACGACGAAGATTTGCTCAATAACTCGGTGTATAGCTTTGCCGAAGTTGTGGCAGTAGCTGATTTGAGCATGACAATTGCACCAAATCGCACGACCATCAACGAAGGTGAGGTTGTTGAATATCTCTTGACGATTGTCAATCAAGGTTCAGCAACAGCCAATAATCTGCAGATTGAGCTTGATTTGCCCGACGAGGCCGATATTGTTGAGGTGCGGATTGGCAATGTGCTTGAAACGCCCGAAAGCTTGACGCTTGAGCCAGGTGCAACATTAACGGCAACGGTTGGCATTCTCTACCCTGAGGATGATGCGGGTACGCCAATTCAGGTTGAAGCCTTTGCGTTTGCCGATGAGGCCAACGAGGTGAATGCAATCAGTGTTGATGTAGCGGTGGCGAATCTGGCTCCAAGCGGAATCTTTACCAATACGCTGGTAGTCAACGAAGGCGAATTCGGCATTTTGGCCGTGATGATCGACGATGCTGGCAACGAGTATGATCCATTGACCGTTGCTTGGGATCTCGATAACGATGGCGCATTTGACGATTCGACCACAGCGATCACCCGTTTCGATGCCCGCTCGTTTGACGGAACTACCACCCGCCCAGTCGCGGTCAAGATTCTTGATGATGATGGCGGTGAAACGATTGTCAATGGCACGGTGCTGGTACGCAATGTTGCGCCAACCGTCGCAGCTGGACCTGATCAGTTCCAAATCTACGATCAACAATTTACCCTCGATGTGGCTTTGACCGACCCATTTGCCAATGACACCAAAACTGCCAGCATCGATTGGGGCGATGGGGAGATCGATACGATTCCATTGGCGGCCCAAGTGACCAGTACCAGTGCTAGCCATAACTTTAGTGCAATTGGCAACTACACGACCAAGGTTTGTGTAACCGACGATAATCAAGGCCAAGGCTGCGATGAAGTTGTATTGTATGCAATGTGTCGCGATAATGGTTTGTTGGTGCGGGTTGGGCAGCAAAACCAGCAAATCAGTATTATTTTGGAGAATGCCAGCGGCAACCTCGCAATTCCAATGAGCATGCCATTGAGCTTGTATCACGGCAATACGGTGCTGCAAACCTTTGTGCTTGATCAGCCGTTGGCGGTGGGAGCTTCACGCACGCTCAACTATACTTGGGCCAACGCGCCGTTGAGCGCCAACTTACGCGTTGCTACCGACGACGATGGCACAGGCACAAAATCGACCGATCTCTGTTCGGGTAGTGTGTACAAGTGGGCAATTAACACCACAATCTATGCTCCGGTGATTATGGTTAATCGCTAAAATTTAGGGGCTAGTTGTCAGGGGTCAGGGATCAGGTTTAAGCAAAGCCTGCATTCCTGACCCCTTTCCTGTTTGCATAGGGCAAGCATGGCTATTGGCTCTAGGCTATCGGAAGAACAATTTGTGAAATTCGTGCAATTCGTGGCTAAAAATAGCCTTCGTGCGCTTCGTGTCCTTCGTGGATCAAATCTGGAAGCCACAGCTCGCTAAGGAACCCAAATTAACCAGACGGGACTACTGCCAACCAGCGAGCCATAGACATCGCGAAAGGCAATTTCGAGCGATTGACCTACCCACGTTTCAAGCGTTGCGCGGGGAATTTCCACGATCATTGGCGTTGTGGCGATCTGGCTAAATTGCACTTGGCCGTTGATTCGCACCACCAGTTCATCGTCAACTTGGATTGGTTGTACGCTCTGTGGTGATGCTGAAAAATAGAATTTGCCGCCTGGCGGTAAGCTTGTGACAAGCTGAATCGTGGTTGTATAGTAGGTTTCGCCTTGAACAGTGATCGGGCGAATTGGAATCGCTTGATCATTGAGTGTTGCCAAGACGCTGATTTGACGTAGCGAGACTAGGGGTAGGTAGGCCGATCGTTGACTGCTGGCGCTCGGCGTTGGAGTTATCGTTGGGGTTGGGGTCGGCGGTGGCGCAGCCGGACAACTATTCAACAGCACGGCCAAGGTATTCGAGAGATAATTGGCTCCCGCCAGATCGATCTTGCCATCGTGATTAAAGTCGCCAGCACTTAAACCACGGTTGGCAACCCGTGGGCCAAAAGCGCTGAGTGCTGCGAAAGTTCCATCGCCATTGCCCCGCGCAATCGTGACACTTGATTCTGAGGTATAGGATACCGCTAAATCGAGCCGCCCATCAAGATTAAAATCGTGGCTCAAGACATCCATCGGCAACAGATTACTGGGCATGGTGGCGGTAACGCTGAATGCTCCTGTGCCTGTGCCGCGCAGAATCGAAAGTGTGTGAGCACTACGATTGGTGACCGCTGCATCGGCAATGCCATCACGATTCCAATCGCCAAAGTTCACCGAGGTTGGGCCAACCCCAACCGCTGTGTTGATGGTTGAGCCAAACGTGCCATTGCCATTGTTCAAGCGAACGCTCAGGGTATTTGCCACGTAATTAACCCACGCCAGATCGATCGCGCCATCGCGATCAAGGTCAATGCTGGTGAGTTTGAAGGGATGCGCATCGCTTGCATAATCAGTTGCTGCGCCAAAAGCACCGCTGCCATTGCCCATGCGCACGCTGATCGAATTGGCGTTGTAGTTGGCGCTGGCAAAGTCGGGGCTGCCATCGTTATTGAAATCGGCAATCGTGATTTCAACCGGATTAAAGGGCGTTGGATAGCTGGTGGGGGTAAAATTTCCAGCTCCATTATTCAGCAGCACAAGCGCTTGATTGGCCAAAAAGGCGGCCACAATCAAATCGTTGCGGCCATCGCGATTGACATCTCCAACCGCTACATCGGATGGTTGCAGCCCAAGGCTGATACTTATGGCGCTGCTAAACGATCCAGTGCCATTATCATAGCGAATAATGATGCTGTTGGTGCTTGGGTTGGCGATTACCAAATCGAGATCACCATCATTATTCATATCGCTGGTGGTGCTGCCAACCAAGGTTTCGGCTCCAATCGCTGTGGTTGTTGCGCTAAAGCCAATGCCACCACATTGGCTATCGCTGCGGTTCAGCAAAACCCCAACAATTGCGCCTTCGTTGCTGGTTGTTAAATCGTTGCGGCCATCGCGGTTGAAATCGGCAGCGGCAACCGCCCGTGGCACAAAGGCTCCGCTAAATGAGCCTGCATCATGAAATATGCCGTTGCTGCTGCCTTGCAAGACCCACACATTGCCGCTGATCGTTGCCACCGCTAGGTCTTGGTTGCCATCGTTGTCGAGATCGCTGGCAGTGAGCCATTCGGGGGTTGGGCCAACTGGATAGTAGGTTGGTGCGCCGAAACTACCGTTAGCACTGCCAAATACCACCGCGACCTGATTGGTTGGCGGTCGGATGACGATTGCTAGATCACGGTTGCCATCGTGATTCCAATCGCCAGGAACAATACCATAGGGAAGATCGCTCAGCGGATAATTGACCGCGCCAGTGAATCCGCCTGCGCCATTGCCGAAACCAACGGTAAAAGCTTTGTCGGTATAGATCGTTTTGGCCACATCCATACGATTGTCGTGGTTAAAATCGGCCACGGTTAGGCCATAGCCCCCGCCGCCAACTGTGCTCAGCAAAGGGCTGGCGAACCCGCCGCTACCATTGCCCAGCGCAACCCCAACATTATTGGTTGCGGTTAATCCGCCAACAACTAGGTCGGGGTGACCATCACGATTCAGATCGGCGATTTGAATTGATTCGGGTGCGCCAACCGTTGCCAGATTAACTGCCGCGTTGAAACTGCCTGTGCCTGTGCCAAGCAACAGCGAGACTGAAGCTGAGCCAAAATTAACTACTGCCAAATCATCGTTGCCATCGTGGTTGACATCACTGACGGCGACTGAGATTGGAAAATTGCCAGTTGCATAGGCTACCGTCGCTGCAAATGTGCCATCACTATTGCCAAGCAACACATTAATTTCATTGGTGGCGCGTGAGGTTGCCGCGAGATCGGCCACGCCATCGCGATTGAAATCGCCAGTTGCCACAAATGCACCGCTGCCGGTTGTGGGATAGGTTACCACCGGATCAAACACAATCGTGGCGGCGGGAACCGCTTGAGCTTTGGGATGCTGCATGATCGTTATCAACAGCGCTGCCATGAGCAAGCTGCTAAGTATTTTGAGCGAAATAGGCATTGATTTTCCTCCAAAGGTTGCACTGCGGCAAGCATAGGGCTTGAGCGTAATCAAACCGTATCCATCGCATCAACATCGGAGTAGAGCCGCAGGGTTTGGGTTCGCTCACCAATCAACGCCGCGAAGGCAAACCAAAAATGATTGCCATGAATAATTGGGGTAAGTTGTCGCCCTTGTAGTGGGCCTGCTAGCGCTCGTCCGCTAATATCCCAACGACTGTTGGTTTGGTGGTCATAAATCGCGTGATCACGCGATTCAAAGCTCAGCAGCATGCCATCCAATTGGCGTTGCCAAGCTGTGCCCATGCCAGTTGCATGCGATTGGGCGATGGTGGCGGCATCAACCGCTGAAGCCATGCCTGCTTGATAGAAAATTGCGATCGAAGTATCCAGATAGTGATCGTTTATTACCAGCCGACGTGCTAAAATACTGAAGGGATAGGCGAGCGCGGCGTTACCAATCACCAAACCAACCACCCGTTCCAGCGCTGGTAGTTGAGGATTGGGGCGTTGTTGCAATAGCCATGGAGTGGTTTGTTGATCGTAGGCAATGTAGGGATTTTGGCCATAACTGCGCCGAAAGCCAGTTTGGCGCGATAGTACACGGCTCGTCGGGGCTTGCTCGCAGGCAATCTGCCACGCAACCAAGAGGCTTGGCAGCATTTGGAGTTGGCTTCCGGCAAAATGTCCAACCAGACCCAACCCCGTTGCTTGTTGCCACAACGATTCGGTTTGACGATCCCACATTACTAAATCACTTTTGCGCAGCAAACCTGAAACGCCAAAGGTTAATCGTTGGTTGGCGACTTGGCGCTCGAACACAACACCAATATTGCATAATGGGCAAAAAGTCACGGCAATTGGCAGCTCGCCAAGCCAATCGTTCACAATTTCATGCCACATCAAGATTTGCAGCGGATAGATTGTGGTGTGCTGCTGGTTGGATACAACTAAAACTGGATCATCAGGGCTGAGCCAATCGTTGGCTTGATCAATCGACTCAAATTGCGGCTGATTGATCGGTGGAATGCCATCACGCCGTGGATTGCCCAGCGTGAACTCGCGATAATCAACCAACTGACGGCTAAAATCGGTCTGCCAATCGTGGCCAAATGTGCGCGTGGTTGGTTCATGGGCGGTTGGTTGCGGGGCTTGTGGTCGTGTGCTCATTAGGGGTATCCTCCAGTTTCAAGAAGCGGTTTTGAACAAATTTGGGTAAGCCCCGACCCCTGACCAGAGTGATATTGGCACGCCAGTCAATTTGGATGGATCGTCAATTGGCATGCCCTCACCCCCTGCCCCCCTCTCCCGCATGCGAGGCGAGGGGGAACCGCACCACCATGATTATTCGATCGCCCCTCGCCCGCCGCCGTGGGAGAGGGGTTGGGGGTGAGGGGTCTTAACCTACCCTTGTATGGCTACTTTCCGCCGAGCGAGCGAGGGGAACCCTCGATCATAAATGTTGGACTCCCCTCGCCCGCCGCCGTGGGAGAGGGGTTGGGGTGAGGGAACACCAGATCAACTGAGAATGTAGTTTAGCGTCCGAGCGTAGTCAATCCGTAATCACTGAAGGACAGGGATCATGCAGTTTTGCTTTTTTGGCCTTGTGCGTGCCACATTCAACGATCAACCGCTGCAATTTCGCTCGAATAAAGTTCGGGCACTTTTGGCGATTATCTGGCTTGATCCGCGTCGCCAGTGGGCACGAGATGAGCTGGCAAGCTTGCTTTGGGAAGATTATTCGAGCAGCAAAGCTCGCACTAATTTGCGCGTAACCTTTTCGCAACTACAACAAAGCCTGCATCCGTTGTATCAGGCCTTGCCTGCGCGTGCGCCGTTGTTGGTCGCTGATCGGGCACGGATTGCGCTGCAAGCCGAAGCATGGCCCGAATTGCAGGTTGATGTCTGGCGGTTTGATCAAGCAATTGCCGCCTACCACACTCATAACCATGAGCATGGAGTGATATGTGCTGCTTGTCTTGAACAATTAACGAGCGCAGTTGAGTTGTATCAGGGCGATTTGTTGACTCCCTTTGCGATTGAGGCGAGTAGTGGCTTTGATGCGTGGCTGGAACGCCAGCGCGAGGCACGACATCAACAACTGCTGCTGGCCTACGATGTTTTAGCCGAGCATGCCCTGCGAATGCGCGATTTTCATGAAGTTCAGCGGCTTTCAACCGCCCAATTGCTGCATTTACCTTGGCATGAGCAGGCTCATCGGCGCTTGATGATTAGTTTTGCCGAGTTGGGCCATCAGAGTATGCTGCGCGAACAGTATTTGCTCTGCCAACGAACGCTTGAGCGCGAACTGGGGATTGGCCCTGATGCGGAGACCCAAGCCCTTTACCAGCGTTTAGTCACAACTTCGACCACGCTGCCCCTGCCTAATCCAACTCTAAAAACCTTGCCTGAACTAAGCAAACCATTGATTGGCCGAACCCATGAATTAGCGCTCTTGCACAGCTTGATTGAGCAAAAACAGCAACGTTTGGTGACCTTGCTCGGCTTGGGTGGCATCGGCAAAACAAGCTTAGCCTTGGCCTATGCTCATGCTGCCCAAGCGGCTTTCGATGCTGTGTGGTTTGTGAGTTTTGCGGGTAGTGCTGGCGAATCACTCGCATCCGACCACCATCGGCTTAGCGCAACCATCGCGACGACACTGGGGTTGTCGCAACAACTGCACACGCCCCAAGCAGCCTTGCTACATTACCTTGGGCAGCGCTCGGTCTTGTTGGTTTTGGATAATCTTGAGCATTTGGTGCACGAGGCGCTGCATGTGCAAGCAATTCTGGATGCTTGCCCGCATGTGGTGGTGCTGGTAACTTCACGCGAACCACTCAATATTCAAGCTGAGCAGCGGGTGCAACTGCATGGTTTGGCTTTGGCAAATGCTGATCAAGCGTTCGCAGCCAGTGCTCAATTATTTCTGGCACATGGAACCAACGCTACCAGCCAAACCTTGGCCGATCCTGCCAGCATGGAATGGATCGATCGGATTTGTCGCATGCTTGATGGTAATCCATTGGCAATTGAATTGGCCGCCCGTTGGGTGCACTATCTTGGGTTGGATGAAATTGCCACGGCGATTGAGCAGGATATGGATTTTCTACAAACTAGCGTGCGTGATTTGCCCGACCGTCATCGCAGTATGCGAGCGGTGTTTGATGGCTCGTGGCGCTTGCTTTCGCGTCATGAACAGCGCGTGCTCAGTCAGGCTAGTTTGTTTCGGGGCAGTTGGTCGCTCACGGCGATGCGCAGTATTTGCACGGTGTCGCGGCTGACCATTCGCGAGCTGATCGATAAAAGTTGGCTAACTCAGCATGCAGGCCGCGCGATGATCCATCGTTTGATTCAACGCTATGCCCATGAACAATTGCAACGCATGCCGACTACCGCTGCAACGACTGCAAAACGCCATAGTATTTACTACTTGGCCATGCTTCGGCGGCATACTCCCGCACTCAGTGGCTCGCAACCACAAGCGAGCGTTCGACTGTTACGCGACGATCTTGATAATATTCGTCAAGCTTGGCTTTGGGCGGTAGATCATGGCGCAACCCATTTGGTGCATGCAAGTCTGGCTGGTTTATCGCAACTCTACGATCTTTTAGGCTTGTATCACGAGGCGATTCGCGTGCTGCAAACCAGCATCACCCAGATTCAACGCCAACCAACCAGCCTACAGCAACAACGCCTGCTGATGCGCTTGACGATTGCGCTCGCCAGCCATTTCAATGCAGCGGCAGATTATCGGACTGCCGCACAGGTTGGGCAACAGGCCTTGGATTTAGCTCAGACCCTTGATGTTCCGCAGCAGATAGCCGCCTGTTTGTTGCAAATTGGTATTGCCCAACGCAATTATGGTTTGTTTGCTGACGCCGAACAAAGCCTTCAGCGCTCGATCGCGATTGCCCAAGCGTTGCCGTTGAAGCAGGTCTATGCCCATGCGCTGCGTAGTTTGGGCTTTTTGGCCTATCTCCAAGGCAATTATCCCGTGGCGTTGCGCTACCACGAGCAGGCGTTGGCGTTTTATCGGTTGCTTCACGATCAACGGAGTATTAATTTGGCCCAAAATACCTTGGGCTTAATTGCGCTTGCTCAGGGCGATCTTCAGCAGGCGTGGGACCAATTGGCGGTAGTATTGACGCGTTGTCAAACGCTTGAAGATGGTTGGGGCGAGGCTTTGACCCTGAATAATCTGGGAGCTGTGGTGCAGGCTCAGGGTGATCCAGCTCGCGCGATCGATTATTATCAAAAGGCATTAAGCATTCGCCAACGGATTGGCGATCGTTGGGGCGAGGGCATTAGTCTGAGCAATCTGGCGGCGGCATGGCACGAGCAGGCAGATTACCAAACTGCCTATCAAAGCGCAATGCAAGCCATTCAGCATACCACTGCAATTCATGATTTGCCGACCAAAGCCTATGCCTTGACCACCCTTAGCCAGATTCTGCGGGTACTGGGCGATCAGGCTGGGTCAATCGCCGCCCGATCAGAGGCCACAACATTGCGCACCCAGCTTGGACAAGATCATTTAATTAGTCAAACCATTGATTAATTGAACCCTGCGATCAGCCTGCAATTGTGTTTACGATCCGATTACGGGCGCGAGTTAGACTGGCGCGAGTTAGCTGGCTCCATGATTAAAGGATGCACTATGAGTACCCCAAAACCTATCGTTTATGCCCGCATGCTGCTTGGATTGTTATTGATTAGCATAAGTTTTGGCCTTGGATTGCCGCGAATCGCCGCCCAAACTCCCCGTGACGAGGCAACGGAGCGCTTAAACTCAGCCGATTGGGCGGCAATTCAAGGCCTGCTTGCACCAACTACGGCGATCTCTGGCTCCAAATTTCAAGCTGGCTACTTGAAGGCCGCCCAAGTTTCGGCTGGCGATAGCTTTGGCGCGAGTGTGGCAATTTCTGGCGATACGGTGGTGGTCGGCGTTCCAGCCGAGTCAAGCAGTTTGGCAGGTGTGCAAAATAGTGCTACGCCGACCATCAATGCTTTGGCTGCCCAAGCCGGTGCCGCCTATGTGTTTGTACGGGGGAGTGCTGGTTGGCAGCAACAGGCCTACCTCAAAGCCTCTGAGGTGAGCGCCAATGATCAATTTGGTTGGAGTGTGGCGATCTCCGGCGATACGATTGTGGTTGGCTCACCGAGAGAGAGCAGTAGTACGGTTGGCGTGCAAAATAGTGCGACACCAACCGTCAATAATGATCTTGGTGGGGCTGGCGCGGCCTATGTGTTTGTGCGCACTGGCTCAACTTGGAGTCAACAAGCGTACTTCAAAGCCTCACAAGTTACATCTGGCGATTGGTTTGGCTGGAGCGTGGGTTTAGCATCAAACACGATTGTGGTTGGAGCTTATGGCGAAGATAGCAATATCGTTGGCGTGCAAAATAGTGCTACGCCGACCGTCAATGAAGCGGCTACCGCAGCGGGTGCGGCCTATATATTTGTGCGCACTGGCTCAACTTGGAGCCAACAAGCCTACCTTAAAGCTGCCCAAATTAATACTGATGATGTGTTTGGGTGGAGTGTTGCAGTAGCTGGCGATACGGTGATCGTTGGTGCGCCAGGTGAGGACACCAGCATTGCAGGAGTGCAACATAGTGCTACGCCGACGGTGGATGAAACAGCTCTCGCAGCAGGGGCAGTCTTTGTATTTACCCGCAGTGGCTCAAGCTGGAGTCCGCAAGTCTTTGTGAAGGCCTCACAGGTTACACCTGGCGATCAATTTGGCTATAATCTGGCGATCGCTGGCAATACGATTGTGGTTGGCGCTCCCTACGAAGATTCAAGCACCTCGGGCGTGCAGCATGGCGCTAGCCCAAGTGTCGATGAGCTAGCATCGTTCGCTGGAGCTGCCTTTGTTTATACCCAAAACGCGGGAGTATGGAGCCAACAAGCCTACCTCAAAGCCTCGAATGTGGCGGATGGTGATCGCTTTGGCATGAGTGTGGCGATTGATGCCAATACGATTGTGGTTGGTGCGCCGGAAGAGGATAGTGGCATTGCTGGGGTGCAAAATAGTGCACTACCCAACGCTGATGAGAGCGCCATCCAAGCAGGAGCCGCCTATGTGTATGCACGGAATGCTACAACTTGGAGCCAGCAAAGTTATCTAAAGGCTTCGCAGGTTTCGACTGGCGATTATTTTGGGCGTGGGGTTGGGGTGGCGGGCGATATGCTGGTGATTGGGATTCCGCTTGAAGATAGTGCTCGCAGTGGCATCCAAAATAGTGCTACGCCGAGTGTTGATGAACTTGCTGCTGATTCAGGTGCGGCCTTAATTATTGATACAACCTATCGTTCGTATAGCCCGTTGGTTCAGCGCATGACCCTCTTGGCCTTGCTTACGATCAATTCGACGGCTATTCCCATTCGGGCGGTGACGCAACAGGGCGAAGTATTTGCAAGCTTCACGGCAACATTGCCTACCACGATTCCAGCTGGTGGCCATATTTATCTTTCGGCTAGCCCTAGCTCGTTGCAACCAACCTTGGTCGATGATCGGATTATCATTCGCGATGGGGCTAACATAATTTTTCAACATACCTACGATCTTGAGAGCAATGGCGAGCTTGTTGAGATTCCGTGGGAAGTTATTAATGCGGCTAGCGGCCATAGCCTGACGATCACTTTTGTTGATGTCTCGGCAGGGTTGGTTGGGGCAACGCCGATCTATCTGATTTGGGTGGCTGAGTAGGGATCAAACTATGAGTTCCCTCACCCCCTAGCCCCCTCTCCCGCAGGCGAGCGAGGGGGAAACCGGCTCTTGCATGAAGGCTGAAACGCCCCTCGCCCGCCGCAGTGGGCGAGGGGTTGGGGTGAGGG